>JBKEBR010000086.1:0-8202 GCA_047973285.1 Oscillospiraceae bacterium
AGGGCACCAGGTACTGGGGCTTGCCCGCCTGCTTGGTAAGCTGGTAAAAGCGCTTGGCGAAATTGTTGTACACCTCTATGGAAGGCTTGCCCATGGCCCGCAGCGCCCCCGGCGAGCAGTGCTCGGGCGCCACCTTCAGCTGGCCGGAAATATGGTGCTCCACCAGCTCTTTAAAAAAGCTTTCGTCTTTGTCGTACACCAAATAATCATACCGAATGCCGCTGCGCACAAATACCTTTTTCACCCCCGGCAGGGCACGCAGCCGCCGCAAAATGGTAAGGTATTCCGTGTGGCCCACAATTAAATGCGGGCAGGGCGAGGGCGCAAGGCAGCGCTTGCCCCCGGTGCATACCCCCTCTTTAATCTGCTTGCCGCAGGAAGGGGTTCTGAAATTGGCCGTGGGCCCGCCAACATCATGGATATAGCCTTTGAAGCCGGGCTGCTTTGTAAGCAGCTCACCTTCTTTTACCACGCTGTCTGCACTGCGGCTGGTAACCCGCAGGCCCTGGTGCAGGGCAATGGCGCAAAAATTACAGCCGCCAAAGCAGCCCCGGTTGTGAATAATGGAAAACTCCACCTCTTCAAGGGCGGGCACGCCCCCCTGTGCCTCGTAGCTGGGGTGGCAGCGGCGGGTAAAGGGCAAAGCATACACCTTGTCCAGCTCGGCGCGGTTCAGCGGCATAGAAGGCAAATTCTGCACAAGGTACCGCGTACTTTGCTTTTGCACCACAGGCAGGCTGGCCATGGGGTCTTGGTTGTCCAGCTGAATGCGGCAGGCCCTTGCGTATGCCTCTTTGTTCGCCTTCACCTTGCTGTAAGAGGCACATTCCACGTATTTGGCAGGCAGCTCATAAAAATCGGCAAGGTAGGCGGCCCCTGCAACACCCTGCAATTCCTTTGCACCGCCGCCCTGCGCAAGAATGCGGGCAACCTCGCGTATGCTGCGCTCCCCCATGCCAAACAAAATAAGGTCTGCCCCGCTGGTTTCGGCAACGCTGGGCAAAACCCTGTCCTCCCAATAGTCGTAATGGGCAAAGCGGCGCAGCGAAGCCTCCAGCCCGCCCGCCACCACCGGCACATCGGGGTAAGCCTGCTTTGCAAGGCGCGTATATACCTCCACATTGCGGTCCGGCCTTTTCCCCGGCTTGCCGCCGGGGGTGTATTCATCTACGGTGCGGCGGCGTTTTGCCACCGTATAATGGGCCACCATAGAATCTACATTGCCGCCCGAAACAAGAAAGCCATACCGCGGCCTGCCATATTCGGTAAAAGCCTGTGGCCCGTTAAAAGCCGGCTGGGCCAGCAGCCCCACCCGGTATCCCTCGGCCTCCAAAACCCTGCCAATAATGGCGGCGGCAAAGCTGGGGTGGTCTACATAGGCATCGCCTGAAACCAGCACAAAATCCACCTCGTGCCAACCACGGGCATGGGCTTCGTTTGCATTGATGGGTAAAAATTCGCTGAAACCTTGCATTTATTCTTCTTTCTTTCTATCGCATAGCGCCTTTTAAGCCGCGGTTTGGAGTGGTAAATACATTGCCACCAATTGCTTCAAAAGCACCTCGTTTTGTATGCAGGCCTTGTTGAAAAATATTCCAATGCCGCTCCGGGTGGTAAAAACATATAAATGTTCCGATTCGGCAAAAAATTCAATGCGGCGCCAGGCATAAAACAGGCTTTGGCTGCCATCCTGTGCACAAGTGGAAATGCCTTTTTCATTCAGCACCACCTGTGAGGGAAGGTTGTTTTTTTCATATAAAGCAGCATAATTTTTACGAATGGCCCTGGGCTGTAAAAAGAAACCGACAATTACCAAAAGCAGCATGCCAATTAGCATATAAATAAAAACCGAAAACCAAAACGGCGGTTTAAACCGAAGCTTCATCCATACGAGCAGCAGAACAGAACAAAGATACCCCAACAGGTTGCGCGCAGCATAAGACCTGCCGCCCCTGGTGTGCCTGCGAAGGCCGGTGAAAATTCCAAATTCAACAAAATCCTGCCGGGTCGGTTTTGATTCGAATTGCATTTCTCCTCCTTATCGCTCTATGGGGTTGCCCTGTGGGCAAAACATTCCAAAAAACAAGCTCACTCCGGCGCGTTGTTCATGCTCATCTCCAGCCACTGCTGGCGGCTTATCAGCACCTCGCGGGGCTTAGAGCCATTGGGCCCGCCCACAATATGCAGCCGTTCCATATCATCTACAATGCGGCCCGCCCGGGCATACCCCAGGCGCAGGCGGCGCTGCAGGTGGCTGGTGGAAATTTGCCCCGCCTCCAGCGCCATTTCCACGGCGCTCACAAAGGTGGAATCATTCAGCATATCCGCGTCCCCTTCGTCGCCATCGGCGCCGCCCTCTGCGGTGGCACGTTTTTCCATCTCCTGAATCATGCCTTCATCATAGCTTGCGGGGCCGCTCTTTTTAATATAGGCCAGCACATCGGTAATCTCTTTGTCTTTCACATACGTGCCCTGCACGCGCACCGGCTTGTTGGCGCCCACCGGCATAAACAGCATATCCCCCATGCCAAGCAGCTTTTCGGCCCCGGCGCCATCCAAAATGGTGCGGCTGTCTACCTGGCTGCTCACCGAAAAGGCAATGCGGCTGGGAATGTTGGCTTTGATAAGCCCGGTAATAACATCCACGCTGGGGCGCTGGGTGGCAACAATTAAGTGCATGCCGGCGGCGCGCGCCTTCTGGGCAATGCGGCAGATATAATCCTCCACCTCTTTGCCAGAGGTCATCATCAAATCGGCCAGCTCGTCAATAATAATGGCAATGTGGGGCAGCTTTTCCATATCCGTTTTGCGGGCCACCAGCTTGTTGAAGGTTTTAATGTCCCGCACATTGTTTTCGGCAAATAAACGGTAGCGCCGCTCCATTTCGGCCACCATGGCGCCAAGGGCCCCGGCCGCCTTGCGGGGCTCGGTAACCACCGGCATTAAAAGGTGCGGAATGCCGTTGTATTCGGCCAATTCCACCACCTTGGGGTCTATCAGCAGCAGGCGAACATCCTCCGGGCTGCTTTTGTACAAAAAGCTCATGATGGTGGCATTGATGCAAACACTTTTGCCGCTGCCGGTGGAACCGGCAACCAGCAGGTGGGGCATCTTGGTAAGGTCGGCCACCACGCATTCCCCCGCAATGTCTTTGCCAAGCGCAATGGAAAGCGGTGAGGTGCTGTCGGCAAAGGCCGGGCTTTCCAGAATGCCGCGGATGGAAACGGTGGATTTTTTCTTGTTGGGCACCTCAATGCCCACCGCCGGCTTACCGGGAATGGGCGCCTCAATGCGTACCCCCGCCGCCGCAAGGTTCAGCGCAATATCATCGGCCAGGTTGGTAATGCGGCTTATTTTAACCCCTGCCTGGGGCTGAATTTCATACCGCGTAACCGAGGGCCCGCGCGAAACATCCAGAATGCGGGTTTCCACCCCAAAGCTGGCAAGGGTGCTCACCAGTAAATCGGCGGTTTTGTGCATTTCCTGCTTTGCGCCGCTGGTATCATCCTGCGGCACAGCGTCAAACAGCCCAATGGGCGGGAAACGGTACTGCTGGCTAAAGGGCGCTTCGGCTTCCCTCTTATCGGCGGCAGGCTGCAGCTGCCCCTCTTTTTCAGCGGCAGCCTTGTCAATCATGGCCGCCAAAGCAGAATCCTGCGGCACGGCCCCGGCGCCAGCCACCTCTTCCCCTGCCTGGCCGCCATCAAGAACCTGTACCGGGGCAGGGGCATTCCTGCGCCCAAACAAATCCGGCTCTTCCGCCGGGGTGGGCACAAACGGGTCCTCCACCTCATAATCGTATACCAAACCCCGCAAAGCGGCCGCGTCATTCTTTGCTGCCAGCGGGTCATCCTCGCCAAACAAAAGCCTCGCGCCATCCTCCACCTTGCCCAGCTGCACTCCCAGCCCGGGGTTCACTGGCGCGGCCCCCGGTTTCAGTTCGTCCAGCGGCTTTTTGCCAAAGGTGCCGCCGGGCAAAATTTCCACATCCTCCTGCAAGCCGGGGCCCGGCTGGCTCAGCGGCAAAGCGCCGTCCAAAGGAATGTCGATGCGGGCATTCTTTCTTTTCCCAATTTGCGCCGCGGGCGGCTCTGCGTAAGGGGCCGCAGGCGGCGGTGCGGCAGCCTCTTCTTCATATTCTTCCTCATACTCCTGTTCACCGCCATGGCTGCCCAGCTTTTCGCCAAGCCCCTTAAAAAACCGCACAACGTCGCCGGGGGTTACGCCGGTAAACAGCATCAGCGCGCCAATAAAAAGCAGTACCATAACAATGCGCGCCGCCACTTCCCCCGCAAACGCAAGCAAAAGCCCCCCAAACAGCAGGCTGATAAAGCCCCCGCCAACATAAGAGGCCGCCCCGCTTTCAAACAGCTTTACCGCTACCTCGGAAAAAGAATTTCCGGCAAGCTCTACCCCGCTGAACACCATAACAAGGCCGCTTAAAGCAAACATAAAAAACAAAGCCTTTGCAATGGGCAGCCCAAAGGGCTTTTCGGTGGCAATAAAGGTGCCCACATAAATTAAAAACGGGCCCAGCAGCCAGCCGCAAATGCCAAAAATGCCAAACAAAAAATTGGTGCGCAGCCAAGCCCAAAAAGACTCGCCGGGCACAAAGGCCATTACAATAAACAAAACGCCAAGGCCGTACAGCAAAAGGCTCCAGCGCCTGTCTATGGTTTGTGCCCGCGCCGAAGCGGCTGTTTTTCGTTTTTTAGTTGTTGTTCTTTTTTTTGCCGCCGAAGCCGGCGGCCTGCCTCTGGTTGCCATAAACTCTCCTACCTGCCTGCTGAATACCCAAATTTTTCTCTTATATTTCCCTGTTTCAAGAACAGAAACCGGTGCCCCGGCAGTGTTCCCTTTGCCAAAGCCCCGGCCGCCATCAAAACGCCTATTTGCAAACCCGTACAGCCGTGCCGCTTAGCCCGCGGCTGAACCCGCCCCGGAAGACACCGCGCCGGACACTGCCTCTGCAATGGAAGAAACCGTGCTTGCCGCACTGGAAGAAGCCGCCACGCCGCCCGCCCCCGCAACCTGCTGAATAATGCCCATCAACAGCACAACGGCGCCCAAAATAAGGGCGTACCAGGCAAAGTAAACCAGCTTGCCCGAAGCGGCGGCCCAGCGCACAAACGCAATGCTTAAATAGCCAAACACCGCTGCCGCCAAAATGCCCAGCGCAATAAGGCCAAAGCCAACGGTACTCTCTTGCTTTGCGGCGGCCCCAATATCAAAAATGGCGCTGCCCAAAATGGTGGGAATTGCCATCAAAAAAGAAAAGCGAACCATAAAACGGCTGTCGAACCCCAAAATCATACCGGTGGAAATGGTCGCCCCCGAGCGGGAAAAGCCCGGCAGCACCGCAGCTCCCTGCATAATGCCCACCATAAAGGCCGTGCGGGGCCTCATTTGCCGCAACCCGGCTTTGCCGGGCCGCACCCGGCTTGCCAAAAACAGCAAGGCAGCGGTAAGCAAAAACATAACGCCCTCTAAAATAATGCTGCTGTCCTGCGCAAGGCCGGTTGCCCACTTGTGCAAAAAGGCCGCCACAAGCAGCGGCAGGCTGGCCAAAATAAGCATAAACAGCATTTTGCGCTGCGCCGTTGCGGCCTTCAGGGTAAAACGGCCCCGCACAAGCTCCTGCAAACAGGTGCCAACCTCTTTAATAAGCATCCACACATCATCATAAAACGCGGCAATTACAGCCACAAGGGTGCCCATGCGCAGCATAATGCTGAAAAATACCGAGCCCTCGGCCCCCTGCCCAAAAAAGTGCTGGTAAAGGGCCTGGTGCCCACTGCTGGAAAGAGGCAGAAATTCTGTTATGCCCTGTATGATTCCCTGTACTATTGCATCTAAAGCGCTCATACGAACCCCTCCGATGATTGGTGCGTTGTAACTTCGGTAATTATTGTACCATACTTGCACTGTAAGAGCAAAGAAAATATGCGGCAAAGCACAAAATCTATAGCTGTTTTGGCGGCTGTGCGGGCGGGAATACCACATACTGCGCTTTTAAAATACCCTTCCCCCTTTCGCATTTAATTCTGCATTTTGCTGCCGGGGCAGAGGTTTTTCCCCTTACAATTTGCATGTTATTTAATTGACAGTGTCTTATAAAATAAAGTATAGTATAAAATTGAATGAGAAGGTTCAAATTGTGCCTCTTTAATTACCCGGCGCGCCAATGCACGGCATGCATTTTGTAAGGAGTGTTGAAATTGGGCAAGACCATGGCTCAGAAAATTATTGAAAACCATTTAAAGGACGGCGAAATGGCGCCCGGCAGCGAAATTGGCCTGCAAATTGACCAAACCCTTACCCAGGACGCAACCGGCACCATGGCCTATTTGGAATATGAGGCAATGGGCATTCCCCGGGTGAAAACCCAGCTTTCGGTGGCCTATATAGACCACAACACCCTGCAAAGCGGTTTTATGAACGCAGACGACCACGCCTTTATTCGCAGCATTGCCAAAAAAATTGGGGTGCGCTATGCCCGCCCCGGCTGCGGAATTTGCCACCAGGTGCATTTAGAGCGTTTTGCCGCCCCCGGCAAAACGCTGATTGGCAGCGACAGCCACACCCCCACCGCCGGCGGCGTGGGCATGCTGGCCATGGGCAGCGGTGGGCTGGACGTTGCGGTGGCCATGGGCGGCGGCCTTTACTATATTCCCACCCCAAGCTATGTGCGCGTTACCCTTACGGGGGCCCTGCAGCCCTTTGTAAGCGCCAAAGACATTATACTGGAGGTGCTGCGGCGCCTTACGGTAAAGGGCGGCGTGGGCAAAATTATTGAATACGGCGGCGAAGGCGTAAAAAGCCTGAGCGTACCCCAGCGGGCCACCATTTGCAACATGGGCGCCGAGCTTGGGGCCACCACCTCTATTTTTCCCGCCGACGAGGTTACCAAAACCTTTTTAGAGGCCCAGGCCCGCGGGCAGGACTATGCCCCCCTTGCCCCCGATGAAGACGCCGTTTATGCCGAAGAATACACCATCGACCTCTCTGGCCTGGAGCCGTTGGCCGCCTGCCCCCACAGCCCCGACAATGTGAAGCCGGTAACCCAGCTTGCCGGCACACAGGTAGACCAGGTTTGCATTGGCAGCTGCACCAACTCCAGCCTGGCAGACCTTATGGCGGTTGCCCGCATTTTAAAGGGAAAAACCATTGCCCCCACCGTAAGCCTGGTTATTTCACCCGGCAGCCGCCAAGTGCTGGAAATGCTGGCCCAAAACGGCGCCCTAACCGATATTTTAAGCAGCGGCGCCCGCCTTTTGGAATGCGCCTGCGGCCCCTGCATTGGCATGGGGCAAAGCCCCCGCTCGGGCGGGGTTTCGCTGCGCACCTTCAACCGCAACTTTGAAGGGCGCAGCGGCACCAAAGACGGCCAGGTTTACCTGGTAAGCCCCGAAACAGCCGCCGCGGCCGCCATTACCGGTTCTTTTACCGACCCCCGCACCCTTACTGGCATTGAAGGCTTTGCCCTGCCGGGCCACTTTGTGGTCAACGACAACATGATAGACTTTCCCGCCACGGAAAGCGAACATGAGGCGGTGAAAATAGAGCGCGGCCCCAACATCAAGCCTCTGCCTGTGGCAAAGCCCCTGCCCGATTCCCTTACCCTGCCGGTGCTTTTAAAGGTGGGCGACAACATTACCACCGACCATATTATGCCGGCCGGGGCCAAAATACTGCCCTACCGCAGCAATATTCCCCACCTTTCCCAATTTTGTTTTGAGGTGGTGGACACCGGGTTCCCTGCCCGGGCGCTGGCCGCGCCGGAGGGCGGCTTTATTGTGGGGGGCCAAAACTACGGCCAGGGCTCCAGCCGCGAGCACGCGGCCCTTGTGCCCCTCTACCTTGGCATACGGGCGGTTATTGTTGCCAGCTTTGCCCGCATTCACAAGGCAAACCTTGTAAACGCGGGCCTGCTGCCACTGGAGTTTGAAAACCCGGCCGATATAAACGCCCTCTCACAGGGTGACACCGTTACCCTTACCGGCATTTTGCAGGGGCTGGACACCGGCAGGGTAGCCCTGCAAACCTCCTCCGGCAAGCAGCTTACCTTGGTGTGCAATATTTCTCCGCGCCAGGCGGCGGTTATCCGCGCGGGCGGCCTGCTGAACTACACCCGCGAAAACGCCAAATAAAAGCTGGCCCTGCCGTTACCTGTGTTATTTAAATTTTTATATATCATTTAGG
>JBKEBR010000087.1:0-2738 GCA_047973285.1 Oscillospiraceae bacterium
CTTTTTTTCAGCCGTTGCGCCACCCTTATGCCGGCAGCACACATATCCCGCCACGCAGCCCTTAAAACTCTTTTTTCAAACTGCGGGAAAACAACCCGTTCAGCGCCTCTTTAGGGGGCACATTTTCATACAAAATGCCATGCAGGGCCTGGGTTATGGGCAGCTCTACCCCCACGCTTTGGGCCAGCGGCAAAAGGCCCTGTATGGTGTAATAGCCCTCGGCCAGCTCGGTGTAGGCCTCGCCCTTTACAAAGGCCTCGCCAAAGCGGCGGTTGTGGCTGTGCGGGCTGAACACGGTGGCCTCGTAGTCGCCCAAGTGGCACAGCCCGTAGGCCGAAAGCTCGCTGCCGCCAAGGGCGGCAATCAGCCGGGCGTACTCGCGGGTGCCCCGGCTCATCAGGGCGCCCTTCAGGCTGGAAATGTCGAACCCGTCCAGCATGCCCGCCGCAATGCCCACCACGTTTTTGGCGGCGGCCCCAATTTCGTTGCCAATTAAATCTTCCCCGTAATAAAACCGAATCAAATCGCCCGAAAAGGCCTCCACCAGCTCCAGCTTGTCGGCGGGGTTTTCGGCGTCTATCACCATGCAGTTGGGCACCCCGCGCACAAACTCCTGCACATGGCCCGGCCCAAGCCAAACGGCGCTGCGGCAGCCCGGGGCGGCGGTTTCGGCCACCACCTGGGTAAGCCGCTTGCCGGTGCCAATTTCAGGCCCTTTCATGCACAGCACATACAGCTTGTTCTGCGCCCCGGCGGCGGTAAGCTGGCTTACCAGGCCGCGCAGCCCCTGCGAGCCAACCGAAATTAACACCACCCGGTTTTGCAGCGCCTTTGCAAGGCTGGTGGTAAGGGTTACCCCGCCGGGCAGGGTAAGCAGCCCGTTGCCGCGGGTTTGCAGCAGCTGCCGCATTTTGGGGCTTTCGGCCCGGCCGTACAGGGTTACCCGGTGCCCCCCGCGGTGCAAATACCAGGCTAAAAAGCTGCCCCAGCGCCCGCACCCAATTACCGATACTTCCAAACCCAGCGCCTCCTTTTGCCGCAGGGCGGCAAAGCCTTTTATGTACAGGCCCGGCGCGGGGGTGTACAACACCCCCGCCGGGCATTTTTGCAGGGAAACCGCCGGCTGCTTCGTTATGATTATAAGGGCAAAAACCGCCCCCTTGCAGCACAGGCATTTTATTATAGCATGCCGCGGGGCAATTGCCAACGCGCAAACCCGCCCGGCGGGCGGCCCGGGGCGGCAGCCGGTCAATTTCTGGTCATATTTTAGAAAACATATTTTTATTTATTGACTTTGGCCCGCCGCTTCCAGTATGATACCTGTATACCCACCACAAAGCACCCGGCCTGCGGCCTTTTCCGGTGCTGTAAACCACAAGAGAGGACGAATATTTTACATGTTAGCCACTTTAAAAAAGAAAAGCATTGGCTCCAGTGTTTTTCGCTTTGTTGTTCTTGCCATTATAAGTGCCGTTTTGCTGTTTGCCTTCAAGGGCATTGCCGCCATACAGCTGCTTACCGGCCCCCAAACCCTGGATTTGTACAACGTGCAGGCCTACGAGGGCAAGTACGTTACGCTGGACATTAACTATGTTATCGACCAATATGCCTACACCGAAACCACCCGCAACGGGGTGCGCAGCGGCATTCACAGCGAAGAGTATATTGTTACCAACTGGCCCGCCGACGATTCCCCTGTTTTTATTGGCGCGTATTTTTACAAAAGCGATGTTTCCGCCTTTTTAGACTGGGCCGAACAGTGGGCAAGCTACGACACCTTTGACGAAGAGGACGTGTACACCGTTACCGGCACGCTGGAGGAGATGGATTCCGAAAGCAAAAGCTTTTTCCGGCAAACCCTGGGCGACTACGAAATAGACAGCAGCTACGGCCAGCTGTACTACCTGAAGGTGAACCGCGTTGGCGGCAACACCGTTTTGGTAACCTGCCTTTTGTTTGCGGCCGGCCTTGTGCTGCTGGGCTTTGGCGTTTTTGGCCTGGTTAAAGCCCTTACCGGCGGCTACCAGAAAAAAATTATGCAGCTTGCCGCCGCCACCCCCTCGCCCGACGCCACCCTGCAGCACATGGAGGCGGAATTCAACGGCGCCACGGTATTTGGCAAGGTGCGTTTTGCCCCCCACTATGTATTTACCCAGGCGGGGCCCACCTCAGAGGCCATTCCGGTGCAAAACGTTGTGTGGGCCTACCAGCTTACCCAGCGCACCAACGGCATTGCCACCAGCCACTCTTTAATGCTGGGCATGGCCAACGGCAAAATTGCCAACATCAGCATGGGCAAGGGCAATGTGGGCAGCGCCCTTTCGTTTATCACCAACACCTACCCCCACATTTTGGTGGGCCACAGCTACGACATTGCCAAGCTGTTTAAAAACAACCGCAGCGCCCTGGCGGCGCTTGCCGCGCAACAGCGGCAGGGCATGGGCGTGGCGCAGCCCCTGCCGGTACAAGGCGCAGCACAGCCCCAGGGCTATGCCCAGCCCGCCGCACCGCAACAGCCCCAGCCCCAAAGCTACGCCGTTCCCGCTGCACCGCAGCAGCCGGTTGCCGCCCCGCTGCAAAGCGCGCAGGCCGCGCAGCCTGCCGCCGCCGCAAAACCGGCCGAGGCAGCCCAGGCAGCCAAACCCGCCGAAGCGGCGCCCACCTATAGCCCGCAGCCCGGCCAGCCGCCCCAAAATGGCGAGCCCCAGCCCTAACCCCCACTGTTGTATTCTGCCGCC
>JBKEBR010000088.1:0-6286 GCA_047973285.1 Oscillospiraceae bacterium
GTTGCCGGCAACCGTATTGCCGGCCAACCTTATTCTTCAGGTTGTTCTTTTGCCGGTGTATCTTTTAATTTTCGGCGGAGTGTCCGGTTCAGTTAATGTGTACGACGTTGCAAAAAGTGTGTGCATTATGCTGGTTTTGCCTTTCACGTTGGCGCAAATTGGGAAATGGCTGCTCAACAAAATGCAGAATCACGAAAAAAAAGAAAAGATATACCGCCGCTTTGGTGCATTGCAGACAATATTGCTTGCAATGGCCATTATGGCAATGTTTGCTTCTAAGGGAAGAAACCTTTTGGCAAGCCTGGGAATTGTAGCCGTGCTGCTCATTCCTATTCTTTTGTTTTATATAATCAATTTTACCCTGGCGCAGGGCGTGGGCAAGGCGCTGCGTTACTCTTATGCGGATACAGCCAGCCTGACGTTAACAACCATTGCAAAAAACTCTCCCATGACATTGGGCGTTGCGCTTATGGCTTTTCCGAATGAACCTCTTATCCATTTGATTATGGTAATTGAGCCGCTTATTGAGCTTCCCGTTATGATGCTGATTACAAGAATTCTGCTTGTATTCCGCAGGCGGCGCACCGGGCAGGCAGAATAAAAACATTTTTGGCCTTTCCCCCATGGTGTGCACAAAAATAGGGCTGGCATTCGGCCAATTTAAGGGTTGCCTTGGCGCCGAAGGCCTGCGGCCTAAAGAACAACCGTGGAAATGCAGGTGGTTATCCGTATTTACCCGGTGCGGCCTTATCTTTTTGGGGTATTTTGCGGGCGCAATATGCCCTTGCGCAGTTTTTACCACGGCCCCGCTTTGACACCCCCTGCAAAATGTTGTACCCGGGCGCACCCTCGTGCTTTCAGCCCCAATAATTTAGCTGCTAAAACATTTGACAATGGCACACCGCCGCTTTATACTGGTTGCATGAGGTGGTATTTTTTGAAGGTGCAAATTGTGGAAAAAATGTACCAAACAGTAAATATTTTTACTGCGGAAGCAAAACAGGCCAGAGATTACGGAACCGGGCATTTGCTTTACCATGCCGAGGTACATTTAATTACCGCTATTTATAACCACAAAAATGCCAAGGCAAGCGAATTGGCCGAAGCGCTGGGCATAACAAATGGAGCACTGACGCAGGTGGCCCACAAGCTGGTAAACAAAGGCCTGATTGAACGCTATAAGCTGGACCCAGACAAGAGGGAAACCTATTTTCGCCTTACACAGCAGGGGCGTATTGTGTACCATGGCCACGAGCAATACCACAAAACCATGCACAGCAAAGCGCTGGAGTATTTGTCTTCTTTAAACAATGAACAAATTGATGTGATTTCTACCCTGCTGGATAAGCTTACAGAGGAAATGCCCGCAACCAACTATAATTCTTACTACTTTATTTCCGCCGCCCAAGGCAACGGCAAACCCAAAGAAAAGTAACAGTGGTTATCTGTTTTTTGCAGCCGATGCTTTCAAGGCTGTGTATTGTATAAAATTACAGCAGTTTTTTACAGCATTATCACAGCATTATTTGTTAAATTAATAACATTCATTTTCAGTTGCTTTCAATTACTTTGTTTTTTTTCCTGTTTTGCAAATTGCCTGCCTTCCCTGCTCAAAAAACAACGCGCACAGCAGGCGCCCTTATTTTTTACCAGCTGTAAAAAGGGCGGCAATTTGCAAGCACAGCTGGCAAGTCCTCATTAAAGGGGGTGATAGCCCTGCCTGCGCCATACTTTTCGGCCATTCGTTCAGGCCTTTTTATTTTGTGGCGCAGTTAGCAAAAACAAACTTTTTGTATTCCCCTGTTCTAAGGCAGTGTACACTATTTTATTTGTTGGTGCTTTTTTGCACCCAAACCAAAAAGGAAGGGGGCAACGCCTGAATTTTACAAAACGCAACGTAAGCGGCAGCCGGGGTATTTACGGGCTTTGCCGTACAGAAGGCAGGGCCATATCAACCATATTGCCGCAAAGCCGGGTGCTGCCAAGGCAAGCGCAGGCCTTGCCGCAAAAAAGCTGCGGCAGGAAAGCTTTTTGCACAGAGATGAACAGCGGCTGGTTTTTAACACAAAAGAGTAACAGCGTTGCATTCTTTTGGCAAAGCCAGAATTGTACCATGCTTTTTGTCTGGCATATTTTATGGAAGCGTGCAAGGGGCGGCGGCCGGTACAAAAACGGTTGAGGCCCTCCCCGGCACCAAAACTGTTTGCCCACTTTGCAAATGTGCCGAACGGGAAAATGGAGAGACGGATTGCCTTGGCGTGTGCCCTGTTGGCAGAGATTTTTCCGCAGCATTAAAACTATTTTTGGCTGCACTTTTGTGCTTTTCTTTCCGCTTTTTGGCATGTATAACCGCTATTGCGAAACAACACGGGCGGCCTTATACCCGGCAGGCCGCATTTTCTGCCGCGCCAATTGGACGCATATACCGGCTTGCCGCCCGTATACCGGCACATCACCCGCAAAATAGTTTAGTACCTAAATTATTATATGGCAGGTTTTGGTGTGGTTTTTGGCAGAACACCGGCGCAAAGGCCAGCGCAGCAGCCATATTTCTTTTTGCCTGTAAACCATTGGCAATATACCAACACCCTGCCGGTTTTTGAAGGCAAAATTTGCCGCACCGCAAAAGGAGGTTCTTCGCCATTTGAAATTAAACGTTACTTTTATAAAAGCTGAACGCTTTTTAGTATTGCTGCTTACATAAACAATTTTAAGGAGAAATTGAAATGGGAAAACCATTGTTGAAAATAAACAACCTGCACGCTTCTGTTGAGCATAAAGAAATTATTAAAGGGCTGGATTTGCAAATAAACCAAGGCGAGGTGCATGTGGTTATGGGCCCCAACGGGGCCGGAAAATCTACCCTTGCCAACATTATTATGGGCCACCCCAACTATACGGTTACCGCCGGCAGCATTTACTTTGAGGGGGAGGATATTACCGAGGCTAAATCCGAGGAACGGGCAAAAAAAGGGCTCTTCCTGTCTTTTCAGGCGCCGGAAGAAATTTCCGGTGTCAGCATGGAAAACTTTTTGCGGGCCGCAAAAATTGCCCTTACGGGCCAAACCATAAAGCCGCTTGCCTTCCACAAGGAGGTTGTACAAAAAATGACGGAGCTGGACATGGACGAAAGCTACGCCGCCCGCTATGTGAATGTGGGTTTTTCAGGGGGAGAGCGCAAAAAGAGTGAGATTTTTCAGATGCTGATGTTAAACCCCAAGCTGGCGCTTTTAGACGAGACCGACTCCGGCCTGGATGTGGATGCCGTAAAAACGGTATCTGCGGGCATCAACCACTTTAAAAACCAAAACAATGCCATTTTGGTAATTACGCACAACACCAAAATTTTAGATAAGCTGCAGGCAGATTACGTGCACGTTTTGATAGACGGGAAAATTGTTAAAACCGGCAATGCCGCCCTGATTGAGGAAATTAACGAAAAGGGCTTTACCGCCATGGAAGCAGCCATGGGAAAGGGGGCCGCAGGCAATGGAACGGAAGAAAACCGTTGTTGAAGATATTAAACGCGATTTATACGACCAGAAAAACAGCGACGCAGACAGTTTTAAGGTTGCAAAGGGCTTAACCGAAGACATTGTGCGCGAAATTTCAGCCATAAAAAACGAACCGGAATGGATATTGAAGCAACGCCTGGAGGCCCTGAAGGTTTACAAGGCCTCTTCAATGCCCAAGTGGGGCCCGCCGCTGGACGAACTGAATATAGATGAGATTACCACCTATGTGCGCCCCAACACTTCAATGAAAAGCAGCTGGGACGAGGTTCCCGCCAACATTAAGCAAACCTTTGAACGGCTTGGCATTCCCAGCGCGGAACGCAAGGCTCTTGCCGGTGTTGGCGCACAGTACGACTCTGAAATTGTATACCACAGCCTGCAGGAAACACTTGCCAGGCAGGGGGTAATTTACACCGATATGGACACTGCCGTAAAAGAGCACGAGCCCATGATGCGCGAGTATTTTCAAAAGCTGCTCACCCCAAAAACCCACAAGATACTGGCCTTGCACGGCGCGGTTTGGTCGGGCGGGTCTTTTGTATACGTCCCCGAAGGGGTGGATGTGAAAATTCCGCTTCAGTCTTATTTCCGCTTCAATTCCCCCAGCGCCGGGCAGTTTGAGCACACCCTGATTGTTGTGGATAAGGGCGCCCGCCTGCACTTTATTGAGGGATGCTCCGCCCCCAAATACAACACCTACAACCTGCACGCGGGCTCGGTAGAGCTATACGTAAAAGAGGGCGCCACACTGCGCTATTCCACCATTGAAAACTGGTCTAAAAACATGTTCAACCTCAACTCTAAATGCGCGCTGGTGGAAAAGGACGCCAGCATGGAATGGGTTTCGGGCACATTTGGCTCCCACGTTACCATGCTGTACCCCACCAGCATTTTATACGGGGAACACGCCAAAACCGAATTTACCGGCGTAAGCTTTGCCGCCAAAGGGCAAAATTTGGACACCGGCACCAAGGTGGTGCACGCCGCGCCGCACACCTCCTCCACCATCAGCTCCCGCTCTATTTCTAAAGATGGCGGCATTGCGGTATACCGCAGCTCCGTCAATGTTTTGCCGCAGGCGCACCATGTTAAGGCCGCCATCAGCTGTGAATCGCTGATGATGGATTCCGTTTCCCGCTCGGACACGCTGCCCGTTATGGACATTCGCAACGACGAGGTGGATATTGGGCACGAGGCAAAAATTGGCCGAATTAGCGAGGAGGCCATTTTTTACCTTACCACCAGAGGCCTTGGCGAGGAAGAGGCCAAGGCAATGATTGTGCGCGGTTTTGTAGAGCCCATTACCAAAGAACTGCCGCTTGAATACGCGGTGGAAATGAACAATTTAATTACCATAGAGCTGGAAGGCAGCATTGGATAAGGAGGTGCCTGTTAATGGACGGCGTATTTAAACACATCAACGAAATTCCCGTTTTAACCTGGAGCTGGCTGGAGGTAAACGACGCCAGCATGAAAGAAGAATTTCCCCCGGTGGGCAAATATAATAAAACTTCTGTTGCGGGCACTGTGCCGCAGGCATTTTCGGTTTCCGCCCTGCCGGCAGAAAGTTCTTTCAGCGGGCAAATTCCAAAAATAAATGCAAAGCAAGAAGTGCGGGACTACATTGCCGCGCACCAAAACAGTGCACATTTTGTTCGTATTAAAAAGAACCGGGCCACAAAAGAGCCGTTGTTTTTATCGTACGAATTGGACACGGCTTCGCCTGTGCTTGTTGACGAAACCGTTATTGTGGCAGAGGAGGGCAGCAGGGCAACGGTTATTATTCGTTATACTTCCGCAGAAAACGGCGCCTTTTACCACAGCGGCTCTACCAGAATTTACGCCGCCAAAAATGCCGAAATTAAGCTGGTTAAGGTGCAGATGCTTGCCGACACCGCGGCCCATGTAGACCACGTGGCTGTTTTGGCCGATGCAGACGCAAAGGTACAGGTTATTTTGGCAGAGCTCGGCGCCAGGCAGTCTGTTACAAATTGCGCCATAGACCTTACGGGGGAAAACAGCGAAGCCGCTGTCGATTCTATTTACCTTGGCGATAAACAGCGCCTGCTGGACCTGAACTACCGCATTGCCCACAAGGTGCCAAACACCGTTTCCAACATTCATTCCAACGGCGTGCTGGCCGACACCTGCGAAAAGGTGTTCCGCGCCACCATCGATTTTATCAGCGGCTCTTCCAACTCTAAGGGAAGAGAAGAGGAATACACGGTTTTGCTTGGGCCCGATGTGAAAAACATTTCCACCCCCCTGCTTTTGTGCGGCGAGGAAAATGTAGAGGGCGCCCATGCCTCCAGCACCGGCAAGCTGGATACCGAGAAGCTTTTTTACCTGACCACCCGCGGCTTTACCGAAACCGAGGCAAAAAAATTTATTATTGAGGCCGCCTTCACCCCCGTGCTGGAAAAAATGGAAAACCCGCCGCTGCAGCAGGAGGTAATGGGCTACATAAGCAACCGTTTGCGGCATATATAACACAAGGCATAGCCTTTTGCCCAACCAAAGCGGTGTGCGGGCTGCCCTGCAAAAACGCCCGGGAATTATAGGTTGGAATGGTTTTGGATGCATGGCGGCAATGAAAAACCAAGGCTGCCTGCCGCATTTTTAAAAACATACAGCAGCCCGAAGCTGCTTATGCCATATTACTCCCTTTTTAAAAACACCAGCATCACACCAGCATCAACTTTTTGCCACAGCCGTTGTTGGGGTTGCCGGTGCTTACAATGTTTTTTTGCGTGTTTGAACATATTTTTATA
>JBKEBR010000089.1:0-2214 GCA_047973285.1 Oscillospiraceae bacterium
GGGCGACCCAAGGCTGGCCTTTCCCCATACGCCGCAGCAGGGCAAACGGTCAAGCTTCGAAGGCGCTGCCGCCCCTCTTCCTCTGCCAAGAAGCACCCCCGAAGAGATGGGGCTTTCGAGCTATAACCTTGAAAAATTTTACCGCTCTGTTGCGGGCATTCCCGGCACAAACCTGCACTCCATACTGGTGTTGCGCCACGGCCAGGTGGTAAGCGAGGCCTACTTCAACCCTTTCAAAAAAGATGTATGGCATGTAACCCACAGCCTGTGCAAAACCTTTACGGGCACAGCCACAGGGCTTGCCATTGCCGAGGGGCTATTCGGCCTGGACGACTCTGTGGCGGATTATTTTTCTGATAAAATTCACTTTTACAACCTAAAAAAATACAAACCCATTACCGTGCGCCACCTGCTTGCCATGGCCAGTGGAATTTCTTTTAATGAAATAAGCCAAGCCGTAGAGGAAGACTGGCTGCGGGGCATTTTTTCCACCGATCTTGCCTTTACACCCGGCAGCAAGTTTGTGTACAATTCTATGAACAGCTACCTTTTGGCGGCGCTTGTAAACCGGGCAAGCGGGCAAAGCGTAACGGAATACCTGGCGCCCCGCATTTTTGAACCCCTGGGCTTTGGGCCGGTGGCATGGGAGCAGTCGGCCGCCGGGGTGGAAAAGGGCGGCTGGGGCATGTACCTTGCCCCCGAAGACATGGCAAAATTCGGCTTGCTGTACCTGCAAAGGGGCCGCTGGAACACCGGCGAAAAGGCCAGGCAGTTAATTCCCGAAAGCTGGGTACAAGAGGCCTCCACCACCAAAATAACCGGCGCAAACGGCGACGAATACGGCTACCAAATGTGGACAGACAGCACCACCGGCACCTTTACCATGAATGGAATGTTCGGCCAGTATATTACCGGCTTTCCCTCTTTGGATATACTGGTGGTTATGACGGCAGGCAACGCCAACCTTTTGCGCCAATCCGCTGTTTACACCCTTATGCAGCAGCATTTTTACCCGCTTTCGCCGGGGGCGGCCCTGCCGCCAAACCCCGGGGCGCTGCACAGCCTGCAATACACCCTTGCAAACCTTAAAAACCAGCAGCCCGCCCCTGCGCCGGGGCCGCGCCACGCTGTTTTTGAAAAAAGTGGCTACAACTGGCGTAAAACCCCGCAAAAACAGTTTTTAACCCGTGGCGCTTTGCCTGCCGGCACCGAGGCTTTTTGCGGCACCACCTGGCACTTTGGTAAAAATGCCGCGGCCCTTTTGCCGGTTGTAATGCAGGCAATGAACAATAATTTTTCCACCGGTGTAAATGCCCTGCGTATAGAAAAAAACGGCAGCCTGCTTGATTTTTACTGGGAGGAAAACGAGCGAACCCTTTTCTTTTCAGCGGGCTTTGCCGCCGCGGTGGAAACCACCCTTACACTGGGCAGCGAAAGCTTTTTAACCGCCGGTGGGGTACAGCTTTGCACCGATGAAGACAGCCGCCCTGTGCTGAAGCTGGTTTTGAATTTCTTAGAGTACAGCTCTTGCCGGGTATTAAAGTTTTCGCTGCAAGGCAAAAATATTTTGCTTAGGGCAAACGAAACCCCTTCCCTTTCCATTGCCATGGAAACCGCACTTTCGCAAAATACGGCAACCGGCGGGGACCGCTCTTCCGGGCTGGACAAGCTTAAAAACAACGAATTTTTGTTGTACAAGCTTGCGCAGTTGTGCGCCCCGGAGGTTATGGGGAAGCCCTATATAGCCCCTTATGAGGGAAGATAACTTTTGTATTAAATTCCAGTTACCTATGTGTTTTGGTTTTTCTTGTTTTGCCTTTTATCTTTCATCCCTCCGGTTATACCGGGGGGATGCCTTTTTGCACAGGTGCAACCCTTGAACACCGGCGGCGCCCGCCCCCAATAATTGAAGAGGCCAAGCTCCCGCATTGTGTAATTCATTTCTCCAAAAGGCATTTTTGCCCTGCCTTTTTGCGTTATGCGCACCCACTTTATACCTTTTTATCTTGCAACCCTGCAACTTTTTCTATTCAGCTTTTCTTCTTATTACAGAAGATGCTCAAAGCACTCAGCAGTATCGTTTGTACAAACCTGCGCACTATAAAAAGAACAGCCCCTTTGCCTTTCAACGTCGGCAAAGGGGCTGTTTTTTATTCGGCTTTTTTGCTAATTTTGGGGCCGGCGGGCGTATCCTCTACCGCATAGCCAAGCTCA
>JBKEBR010000090.1:0-2462 GCA_047973285.1 Oscillospiraceae bacterium
AAACACAAGGGCAAT
This sequence comes from Oscillospiraceae bacterium, assembly GCA_047973285.1. Classification (GTDB taxonomy): domain Bacteria; phylum Bacillota; class Clostridia; order Oscillospirales; family Ruminococcaceae; genus JAAYCI01. Next base: position 16 of record JBKEBR010000090.1, read on the forward strand.
GGCAATGGTAACGGCGGCAATAAGGGCGGTACGGCGCACCCCGGCGGCGTTGGCGCTGCCGCTTGCCACCGAGCCGCTACTGGCACGCGGCACCACAAACAGCACAATGGCCTGGCTAAGCTGGTGCAGCAAATTGCGCGAGGCCACAAACATGGCGGCCCGGTTGTGGCCGGTTTTAATGGTGTCGTACTGGGCCAAATCGGCAAAGGCGGCCACGGGAATAATGTTGGTAATGGAAATGGGAAAGCCAATCAGCGCGCCAATCAGCAAACCGGTGGCCAGCCCGCCAATGGTGCTTACAAAAAAGCTGTAAAAATAAATGCCGGTGTAAATAACAATGTAGGCGGCGCAGGCGCCCAGCAGCAGCGGCTTTTTGCCAATTTTGCGGGCCAGAACATTGATGAGCGGGTACGAGGCCACCCCCACCACAATGGCAATGGCCATTACAATTACGGCGTAGCTGTCGGCAAGGCCCAGCAGCATGGTTACGTAGTACATTAAGGTAGAGTTGAAAAACGAGAAGGCAATCCACATAAACATGTAGCCCACAATTAATACCTTGAAATTGCGGTACCGGAAGGTGGCCTTCAGCGATTCCAGCAGCGGCACATACGAGGGGGTTCTTTGAATGTAGTCGCTCTCGCGAATGCTGAAGGAGGAGGCAAAGGCCGCCGCGGCCCCAAACACCCCAAACACCGCAAAGGCGGTGCGCCAGGAGGCCAGCTCGGAAAAGCCGTTTGCCATCATGGCGTTTTTAATAATGGGGGTAATGTAAATAACCGCGCTGCCAATAACAAACAGCAGGGTGTTGATGGTGCTGAAATACACCCGGCGCTTTGTGTCGGTTACCAGCTCGGCAATCAGGCCGTAGTAGGGCACCAGAAACAGCGAGGAAAAAAGGTTGAACAGCAGCAGGGTAACCAGCAGCCAGGCAACATTGGCCCAGCTTTGCCCATTTACCGACACAAACACCATCAGCACCGCAAAAAACGCCATGGGAATGGCCGCGTACCGCATAAACGGAATGCGCGCGCCCAGCGGGTGGGTGCTGTTGTCGCTTTTCGAGGCGATGAGGGGGTCTATCAGCGCATCGAAAATTACCCCCACCCCCCGCACCGCGGCAAAGGCCAGCGCCCCGTAGGGCAGCAGCAGCGGCAGCGAGGAATTTTGCTGGGGAATAAAAATGTACATTAAATAGGTAGCGGTAAGCCCGTTGAAAATGGCGCGGGAGAAATCTCCCAGGCAAAAAACAAACATGGATTTTTTAGAGAGTGTACCGGGCAAATAAAACGCCTCCTTATGCGGCATGGCCATAGAATGTATACTATATTGCTAGGTTTAATATGTATTATTGCAATTGTATGTTTTTGCCCGGCAAAAGTCAATAGCCGCCGCCCGGGGCGGGGCATATTTTTGCCGGGCGGCGGCAGGCTTTTTTAAGTTTTTTGCAGGGCCTTGCCGCCCGCCGCCGGGTTTGGTTTGGCAGGGCCGCCCGGGGCGGGCGCCAAAGGCGGGCTGTAAAATTTTTTCTTTTGCGGCCCTTGAGCACGGCCCTTGAAATGGCGGGCGGATGAACCGGGGCGCTGCCGCCCCGCCGTGCCATTTCCGCTGGCTGGGCAAGCAGCGGTTTGTTTGGAACGGCATACAAGCAGTCGGATTTCAGCCGCCTGCTGTGCCCGGCACCGGCGGCTGAGCCAACCTGTGCCGGTTCCGGCCCCGCTGCCGGTGCACCTTTAAAAAGCCGATTTTGCTGGGCGGCACCCAAACGGGCGGCGTTGGCGCCCGGGCCAAAGCCCAAGGCCCGGCTGTACTTTTAAAATCTGCGCACAAATGCGGCGCGCGGCGCTTTGCCAAACGGCGGTCCTCCTCCGCTGTTTGCCGGGGGGCCGGGTTATTCGGGGCAGGTTTCTTGCCGGGCCCCGTACATACCGCTGCCCGCCGCCCGGCGGGCAAAAGCGGCTTTCACAGGTTGAATTTTTGCCCGCGGCGGGGTATACTCAAAGCGACCCGGCCATGGCCGCGGCAGAAAAATGAATGCAGGAGGGAAAGCCGCGTGAAGCAAACCCTGGTACAGCACGGCAAAGATACGCTAAAGGAGCTGCTGCCCCTGGGGGCCTATGTGCTGACGTGCATGGCCCTGGCGGCGCTGGGCCAAACCGGCCTGCCGGTGGGCTTTGCCTGGAATGTGTTTTTGGCCTACCTGCCCCTTAAATTTGTGCAGTGGGCGCTGCTGGCCACCCGTTTGAAACGGTTTGCCCTGCTGTGCCTGTGGCTGCTGTTTTTGCCCAACACCTTTTATTTTATAACCGATTTGGTGCATACCCCCCGCCAAATGGAGTGGCTGGCCGTGCTGGAAAACGGCGCCGCAAAGGTGCAGCACAGCCAAAGCCCGGCAGATTGGGCTCTGCTTATCATTATTGCCGCCGGTGTGTTTAACTGCGTTTTTC
>JBKEBR010000091.1:0-22223 GCA_047973285.1 Oscillospiraceae bacterium
CGGGGCCACCATGCTGCTGGCAAAATGCTGCCACGACATGGACCTTTTAATTTGGCTGAAGGCGAACCCGCCAAAGCGGTTTGCCAGCTTTGGCGGCATTTTTCAGTTTGTGCCCGGCAGGCGGCCCAAAATCGCCGCCGACCGCTGCCTTTGCTGCCCGGCTGAAAGCGATTGCCTCTACTCTGCCCGCAAACACTACCTGGACCACCCCGGCCGCTGGGCCTTTTATGTTTGGGACGGGCTGGAGAAGGACGCTTCCCCCGCACAGCGGGAGCAAAGCCTTGCCACCAGCCCCTACGGGCAGTGCGCATGGGCCTGCAACCAAACAGCGGTAGACCACCAATCTGTTTTAATTGAATTTGAAGACGGCGCAACCGCCACGCTGAACATGATTGGCGGGGCGGCAAAGCCCGAGCGCAACCTGCATATTGTTGGCACACGCGGGGAGATAAAGGGCGTGTTCGACGACAGCCGCTTTGCGGTGCGCACCATTGACACAAAGGCGGAAACAGGGTACCGTGAAGAGGAAATAGACCTTTCCATAGGCGGCGACAAAAGCGGGGCCTTTGGGGGCCACGGAGGCGGCGACCTGCTGCTGGTGGAAGATTTTGTCGCCCTTTTGCAGGGCAACACCCCCTCTATATCCTGCACCGCCATTACCGACAGCGTGTATGGGCACATGGCCGTTTTCAAGGCGGAGGAAAGCCGCCTTAACGCAACCATAACCGAAATGCCGCCGCTTTAGCTGCCATTGCATTGGAGGTACCATTATGATGGAACATTACCGGCTTGTTGTACAGGGGGCCGACGCCCGGGTAAAGCAGGCTGTAAAAAAACAGGTAACAGACCCTTCCAGCCGTTTTTACGGCGGCATACGCGATGCCGCAAACCTTGTGGAGGCCAAATACACCATTTACCGCTTTACCACCATGGTTGCCGCCTACAGCTGCCCCGACAGCGCGTGGTACAAGGACCAAACCGTTTTCCAGCGCATTTTGCTGGCCATTGGCTATGTGGCCCGGGCCCAGCACGAAAACGGCCTATTCGATTATATCGACTGCAATTTTCTCTCGGCCCCAGACACCGCCTTTTGCGTAAAACGCATGCTGCCCGCGCTGCGCTATTTGCAGGGCATAGAACGCACAGAGCAACAGCAGCAACTGTACCTGCCGCTGTACGCCATTGTAAAAAAAGCGGCAAATGGCCTTTTGCTGGGCGGCTTTCACACGCCAAACCACCGCTGGGCCATTGCCTCGAACCTGATGGAGTGCGGGCAGCTTTTTGGCGACCCCGCCCTTACTGCCGCTGCCGCCCAATATTTGAACGAGGGCATCGACGGCAATGCCGACGGCGAATACGCCGAAAAATCGGCCGGCAACTACAACCGCATCAACAACGACGCCATGATTACTTTGGGCGATGTAACGGGCAATGCCGAATTTTACCAATACGCGGTGCGCAACCTTACCATGATGCTTACCTACCTTGAGCCGGACGGCAGTATTTTTACCGCCAATTCCACCCGGCAGGACAACGGAAAAAGAATTTTCCCCAAAGATTACTACACAGAATACCTGCGCATGGGGCTGGAACAAAATATTCCCGAATTTTTAGGCATGTGCAACACCATTTTTGCGCTGGTGCTGCAAAACAACCTTTCCGCCCCGGATATTTTAATCCATTTCCTGAACAACCCCCGGTGGAAAACCTTGGAGCACAGCGGAATTTACCGCCAGCCAAATTTTGAAAAGTTTTATTCCGAAAGCGGTATTATGCGCCTGCGCCACGGGGAAACCACCCTTACTCTTATGCAGCAAAAGGCGAATTTTTTGTATTTGTCCAACCAGTCCATTACCCTGTCGCTTAAAATTGGAGCCAACTTTTGCGAGCACCGCGCCTTTTTGCCCGAAACCTTTGAAAAAAACGCCGACGGAAGCTATACGCTTCGGCAAATGATGCGGGGCTGGTATTACCTGCCTTTTCAGGAAAAGCCCGCCAGCAGCGACTGGTGGAAAATGGACCATTCAAAGCGCCCGGTGCTGCACGGCCCCAACCTTACCATTGAAGCCAGGGTTTTGCCGGTGGAAAATGGAGCCGATGTGCAGGTAAGCGCCTTTGGCGTTGAAAACGCCCCCCTCCGTTTAGAACTGGCCGTAGCAGGCGCCAAGGAGGTTTCCGGCGCCGCCTTTGCCCTGCCCGCCACACCCGGCGGCGCATTGGTGGCAAAAGAGGGGGATGTTGTTTTTGAAAACCAGCAAGATTCGCTTTTGGCCGGCCCGGCCTTTGGCGAGCACATCTCTATGCTGGGCAAATTTGGCAGCGAAGCACCCAGCCCCCACAGCTTTACGCTTTACTTTACCGCCTACACCCCTTTCAACCACACCTTCCACCTTCGCAGCGGGGTATAGCGCACAGGCCGGGGCCCTAAAAAGGTGCACCGCACCGGGCAAACAATATAACTTTTTTCTCTAAAAACCCCATAGCCGGGTGCCAAGCGGTATTATCCTTTTTTCTTGCATCGCCACAAGCCTTTATTGGTCCGCCAATGCCAAAACTTTTTTGGCGCAACGGGCGGCCAAAGCCTGCGGCTAAGCCGAAGGCAGAAAGCACCCCGAAGGGGCAGAGTGCCGGCCAGCGCCTTAAGGCTCACTAGAAAATATTTGCGTTTGCATCACTCGTTTCGCAGCTGCCAAAACAGCAATTCATATTCTTTTGCTGAAAATGCAAACGAAGCGCGCGGCATTTGTCATTTCGCCTCGCTCACGCTAAAAGCCAAAGCATTTTTCCACCAGCAGAGCCGGTGGAAAGCTGCCAATACAAAACCCCTCCTGCCGCGGCTTTTTCTGCGGCAGGAGGGGTTTTGTATTGGGTCTGTAGCAAACCGGCAAATACGTTGGGCCAACAAAATGTGCCCGGAACCATAGCAACCGTGCAAATGGGCAAAACGGAAAGCCCGCTGCTTTATCATTCTATAACAATGCTGTAACCCCATAGTATAACCAAAAGGGTAAAAAACCAAAACAAAAAAACAAGCAAGCCGTATGGTTTGGTTTTATACGGTTTAAATTCGCACGCTTTAAGCCACATAAAGCTATCGGGTGCCGTTTTGCAAAAAGGGCGCCACCGCCCCCAAAAGGCAGGCGGCGTTGCCCAGCTGCGCGGGAAGTATCTTTGTTTTTCCCGCAAAGTCGGGCAAAAGCTGTGCGTCCACCTCTTTTTGAACTCTCTCTGTAAGGGCCCGCCCCAGCGCCGAAATGCCGCCGCCCACCAACACGGTGCCGGGGTCCAGCACGTACACAATTTGGCAAATTCCCGCCGCCACCTCGTGCAGCCACTGCTGCAAAATGCTTTGGTAGCCGGGCACCCCCGCAAACGCATCGGCAAATATTTCCCTGTCGGTTTTTTCGGGGGCGGCTATGGCACGGCAGGCGTTTAACAGCGCCCTTGCCGAGGCGCGGTCCTCGTACACGCTGCCGGGGGCCGTGTTCAGGTAGCCCACCTCCCCCGCCAGGCCGCTTGCGCCTTTTATAAGTTGCCTATGTACCACATAGGCCCCGCCTATGCCGGTGCCAAGGGCCACACAAAAAAATTGGGGCAGGGTTTTGCCCGCGCCAAAAATTGCCTCCCCTATGGCGGCGGCATTTACGTCGTTTTCCCCCACCACGGGCACCTTAAAAATATTCTGCAATTCGTCTGCAAAGCCCCAGCCCTCCAGCACAGGCAGGTTTTCACAGGCCCCCAGCACCCTGCGTTTTTCGCTGCTCCACGCCCCCAGCACCGAAATGCCAAGCCCCGCAAAGCCCTGCCCCACACTTTCCACCAGCGCCACAATGCTGTTTAAAAATTCTTCGCGCCCCGCGGTGGCCGGCGTTGCAATGGCCCGGGTTTTCAAAATGCTCCCGTCCTCCGCCAGCATTCCGGCTTTTATATTGGTGCCCCCAATGTCTATGGCTGCATACTTTTTCATACCGCTTCCCCCACCACGCGTTTTTTGTGTACTTGCCCGGCAGGTGCGCGGGGCAAGCCACTATATTTCAAGCTTCTGTTTTTTTAAGTGTAGCATTTTGTTGCCGCCATGCCAAAATTTTTCCGCGCCTGTTTTGCGCTTTTCAGCATTTGCGGCCGCAAAACCCCTTTCCCCTGCACTTTTTGCCGGGGCAAACACCACGGGCGGCGCGAAAACATCGCGCCGCCCATTTTCCCGTTTTCCAAAAAAACCTGCTTCAAGGCCTTGTACACTACCCTTTTTCGCCGGAGGCGGAAATGCCGCCAATGATATATTTTTGCAGAAAAAGGAATATAACCACTATGGGCAAAATGCTGAGCACCGAGGCCGCCAAAATAGAGTTCCAGTCTACCCCGTTAAAGCCTATGAAATTTTTGATGGCAATTTGTATGGTGTATTTCTTTTGGTCGCTCAAAACCAAAAGGGGCAGAATATAATCGTTCCAGCGCCACATAAAGCTGAATATGGTAAGGGTTACCGTTACCGAGGAGGCCAGCGGCAGCATAACCCTTGTAAAAATGCTAAACTCGCTTGCGCCGTCTATGCGGGCCGCCTCCACAAACGACAGCGGCACGCTCATGTAATGCTGCCGGTACATAAAAATACCCGTTGTGGTGGTAACCACCGGCAATATGCAGCCCCAAATGTTGTTGTACAGCCCAAGCTCGCTTATTACCGTAAACTGCGAAATAATAAGGGTTTCGCCGGGAATTAGGGTGCCCAGAAGAAAAATGGCAAATACCTTGTTTACATACGAAATTTCAAACCGGTAAACCGCCAGGGCGTAGCCGCACATGCTACTTATTACAAGGGTAATAAGGGTGCCCACCACGGCCAAAAACAGGCTGTTACCCATATAGTTCATGAACCCGCCCTTCAGCACCGAAACGTAATGGTCCAGGCTGGGTGTGGCGCTGAACAGCTTTAACGGGTAGCTGAACAGCTCGCCGGAGGTTTTGAAGGAGCTAAGCACCATCCACACAATGGGAAACAAAATTAAAAGCCCTATCAGCACAGATAAAACCGTTAAAACCCAATTTGTCTTCAGTTTGCGTGCCTGCATTAATTTTCGCCTCCCTTGTTGTTCACCTGGAACTGGACGGCGGCAATAACAATAAAAACAAACATAACAACAGTAGAAATTGCTGTGCCGTACCCGTACTGGGCCTGGTCGAAGCCTTTTTCAAAAATGTACTGCACAATATACGTGGTATTTTTGCCGGGGCCGCCCTGGGTAATGCCCTGCACCAGTGCGTATTCCTTCAGCAAATTTACCGTGCTGAGCAGGGTTACCAAAAAGGTGGTGGGCCGCAGCATGGGCAGGGTAATGCGCCAAAAGGCCTGCAGGTCGCTGGCGCCGTCAATGGCCGACGCCTCGTACAAGTCCGGCGAAATGTTGTTGATGCCCCCTATAAAAATAACCATGTAAAACCCGGTGGAGGCCCAGTTGGAAGCAAAGCTGATTACAAAGGTGGCCAAGTTGGAATTGAGCGCCCATTGCAGCGGCTGCCTGCCAAAAACCTGAATAAGAAAATTGACCAGACCGTATTCCTGGCTGAACATCCAGTTGATGGTAATGCCCACCACCAGGGCGCTTAAAAGCACCGGAATGTAAATAACCGTACGGGTAAGCGATTTGAAACGAACCTTGGGCGAGCACACCAAAACCGCAATAACCAGCGGCACAATTACCTTAAACGGCAGGCTGAAGAGGGTATACCCAAAGGTGCGCAAAAGGGCATTGTAAAAGTTTTTATCCTGAAACAGCTTGACATAGTTGCTTAAGCCAACCCAGTCAAGGGTTTTCCAGCCGTCATAATTGGTAAAAGAAAAGTAGATATTCATTCCCAGCGGAATGAGAAAAAATATGGCAAACAGAACAAGGCAGGGTGCCACAAATGCCCAAAAGGCAATTGGATGACGCAACGCTGATTTTTTCTTAACCATAGCATATTTCCTCCTTCTGGCTTTGCACAAATATATATGCTGTAAAATTTACTATAACATTCACTGAAAGCAAGGACTATTATTATTTTGCGCTTTTCATTAAATATTATTGCATTTATTGCTTTGTGCACAGAAAAAGTTCAACACACTATAAAGAAGTAATAATAAATGATCTCCTTTTTTGTAAGTTTTAAACAAAAAACAAGTGAAGGGTTTTTATTTCGTAGGGTTTAAAGGTAAGCTGCGCCGCCTGCTGCAATATTTCCAGGGCGGGCCCGTCGTTGCTTTCCAGCATGTCGCACTCGCAAAGCCGCGCCGCTTTGGGGGGCAGGTGCAGCTTCGCCGTGGTTCTTGCCCCGTGGGCCTCGTAAGCGCGAAGCACCAGGCTGCCGTCGCCGCTTTGCGCCTGTTTAACGGTTTCCAGCACAATGCCCGTCCCTTCCACACGGCAAAGGGAAAACTGTGCTGGCAGGCTGCCGCCCTGCCGGGCCTCCAGGGCAATGCTTTGAACGGGGCAATTGAGCTTATAGGCCTCTTCAATTACGCCGCCCCTGCGCCAATCGCCCTTGTGGGGCAGCAGGGAATAGGTAAACGTGTGCCGTTCCCTGTCTGCATTCGGGTTGGGGTGCACCGGCGCCCGCAGCAGCGAAAGGCGCATCACGCCGTCGCAAATGTCATAGCCGTATTTGCAGTTGTTCAGCAGCGCCACCCCGTAGCCGGCCTCCGACAAATCGGCCCATTTCTGCGCGCACACCTCAAAGCGGGCCGCGTCCCAGCTGGTGTTGCGGTGGGTGTCGCGGGCAACGTTGCCAAACTGAATTTCGTATTGCGCCCGGTTTGCCATTACATCCACCGGGAAGGCCACCTTTAGCAGCAGGTGTTGCTCCTTCCAGTCTATTTCGGTTTCAAAGTCGATGCGGCGGGTGTGGGGGTACAAAACCATGTGCTGCACCATGGGCGAATTTTCAATGGTGCGCGCAATGCGCACCACAATGCGGGTGCCGCTTGCTTCCACCACAGAAATATCCGCCGGGGTGTCCAGCTGCCAAAGCTTGTCTTGCGCGTAGGCCTCCACATTCCAGGCGTCGTAGTCCTTCGGGCGGTCCTCCAGCAGCTGCAAAGCGTTGCCCGCTTTGCCCGCCTTTATAATTTCGCGCCGTTCCTCTTTATCGAAAAGCGAGGTAACCTGCCCCGCCTCGTTCATTTGCAGCCGGTAGAAATTGGTTTCCACCAGGCGCCCGTCGGCCGTTACCGTGCCAAACGCTTTTGCCGGCTGTGCCTCGGCCTCGGCGGCCGGGTAAAATTTCCACCCCTTGGGGGGAATATCGGCTGCCAAAAAGGGTTGCCCCGCCGCTTGCACCCGCTCTGTTCGCGCAAAGCCCAGCGGGTTAAACACCAGGGTGCCCTTTTGCCCGGCGCCAACCTGGCCGCCAATGGCGGCCAGCGCCTTCTGCTGCATTTCGCCGTTCTTTTGCAAAACCTGCTCGTATTGGGCCTTGCTGTCTATATACACCTGCTCTATGGAAGAGCCGGGCAAAATATCGTGGAACTGGTTCAAAAGGGTAAGCTTCCACACCTCGTCAAGGGTTTGCTGCGGATACCCGTTTTCAGCCCCGGTGTAGGCCGCAAGGGCACACCACAGCTCCGATTCCATATTGGCAAATTCGGCCAGGCGGTTGTACTTTTTGTTGCGGGCCATGCTGGTATAGGTGCCGCGGTGGTATTCCAAATACAGCTCGCCCACCCATTTGGGTGTATTGCCCTGCTGCGCATTTTGCGCCAGTTTTTCAAAAAATTCCGCCGCAAAAGAAATTTTGGTGGCCGGGGCCCCCGGCAGGCCCTTTTGCAGCCTGTGCTGCATCTCCAGCATTTCGGCGGTGGGGCCGCCGCCGCCATCGCCATAGCCAAAGCATTGCAGCACATCGCGCGATAAGGCCTTGTTTTGGTACCGCTGCCAGCAGCCCATTACCTGCTTTGCCGAAAGCAGCCCATTGTAGGTGGTGTTGAACGACGGGTTGGGGTTTTTGGCCGGGTTTTTAACATAGTCTGCCGTAGAAATGAAATGGGTCAGTACCTCGGTGCCGTCAATGCCCTGCCACAGCATGGTGTCGTTGGGAATTTGGTTTGTGTCGTTCCATGCAATTTTGGTGGTCATAAAATAGTCCACGCCGCATTTTTTCATAATTTGCGGCAGGGCGGCGGCATAGCCAAATACATCCGGCAGCCACAAAATGCGGTTTTCTTTTCCAAATTCTTCTTTAAAAAATTGCTTTCCGTATAAAAACTGCCGCACAAGGCTTTCGCCGCAGGTAAGGTTGCAGTCTGCCTCTACCCACATGCCGCCCTCCGCTTCCCACCGGCCCTGCCGAACCATCTCCCCTATTTTTTCATAAAGGGGCGGGCAGTCTTGCTTTACAAAATCGTACAGCTGCGGCTGGCTGGACATAAACCGGTGCTCGGGGTACTGCTCCAGCAGGCGGATGGCGCTGGCAAAGCTGCGCACCGTTTTTTCCCTTGTTTGGGCAAGGCTCCACAGCCAGGCAACATCAATGTGGGTGTGCCCCACACAATATTCTGTGGCAAAGCTGCGCCCCGCAAGGCTGCCGTACACGCTTTGGGCCAGCAATTCCCGGGCGGCTTTTGCGCTTTCCAAAAATGCGCCGCTTTCAACATTTCTCAAATCCAGCCGGTTCACCGCATTTTCCAGCGCCGCCTGCAGCTCCAGCGCGGGGGCGGTGTCCTCTTCCAGCAGGGCGTAAATATCAAAGGGCACCTTCAGGTCGTAATACAGCGCCTGCATTTCCGGCACAAGCGAAACGGCCTCCACCGTTAAAAAAATATCGCGGCGGGGGGTGTTGCAGTACAGGTTAAGCCCAAGCGTGTAGCTTTCTGTGCCGGCGGCGTTTTCTGTTAAAAAGACCTGCTGGTGGTTCATGTCCAGCCCGCAGGCCAGCTTTCCGTTTACATAGGCCAACAGCTGGGGGTTGTTGTTGTTCCAAAGGTCGGTGGCGCCGGTGCCAACAACGCAGGCCGCCGGGCGCCCCGCAAACCGGGGCGGCAGGGCAACGGTGCCTTCAAAATAAAAATGGGCCTCCTGCCCGCCTACGGCGTCTCCCGGCAAAAAGGGCTGCCAGCCTGCATCTTCGGGGGGCACATTGCCCCAATTATAATAGCCGCAGGGCGCAAAGCGAAGCCCAGTTAGCGGCACGCGCTCTGCCACGCAAAGCTGTTTAATTTGTTTCAAAATTGGTTCTATTTTGGCAAGCAGCATTTTCTGATTCATTTTTATTTTCCTTTCGCGCCGGGGCACAGGCTTGTGTTAAACCGCCTTCAGTATAGCATGCAGGCAAAAATTTATCTTCCCAATTTTTGCGCTTTTTACACCCGTGCCGCACCCAAAAATTCCCTGTAAAAATTGTGGGCCGCCAAATGGCGGGCAGGCCGCCTTTGTGCGCCTTGCACCGCTTTGCCGCCGCCAAAAACGCTTTCTGCCGCGGCGCGCGGCGCTTCTTTAATATTGAATTTTTTGTATTTAGTTTTTCATTTTTTATATTTTTTGCACAATTTTTATTATAAAATACTATTAAAAACATTTATACAACCGGAATATTGCTGTTTTTTCAGGCTTTTATTCAATAACAAAAGCAAAAAACGCAATATAAAACAACCGCTTTCGCAAAAAAGTAGTAGTGATGCCATAAATGCCAATGCTATACTGGGTGCATCAACCGGGATCCCCCGCGAAGACCACCCGCCGCCATGCGGCAAACTTAACCAGGAGGAAAAGACATGAAAAAAACGCTTGCCATGTTTGTAATGCTTGCAATTGCATTCAGCCTTATCGCCTGCGGAGGCACTGCTTCAAGCAGTTCCGCCGGCTCTGCTTCTTCCGCTTCCGGCAGCGCCCTTACGGGCCAAACCCTGAACGTAATGCTCAGTGAAGAGCCTTCCAGCGAGGATTCGCTTACCAACACCCTGAACGCCTGGGCCGAAGCCACCGGCAACACGGTAAACCTGATGGTTATTCCTTACGACGACCAGCTTACCAAGTTCCCCCTGATGGCCAAAAACAACGACCTGCCCGACTTAGTTGCCACCACCCGCCTTACCCGCCTTTACCCCGACGAATTTATGGACCTTTCCAGCGTGCTGGACACCTCCCTTTTTGAGGAAAAGGCCCTGCAAATTATCAGCCAGGATTACAGCGGAACCAAAACCGCCTGCGCGCCTTTGCAGTTTACCATTACCTGCGTTTACTACAATGAAACCGCTTTTGCGGCGGCCGGCATTGAGGTGCCCACGGTAGACAGCCCCTGGAGCCTGGAGGAGCTGGTTGCCAACGCCGAAAAGCTGATGAGCGCCGACGGTGTAAAATACGGCATTGCCATGGACGCCAGCCGCGCCCGTTACGACAACCTTATGTACCTTGGCGGCGGCTCTATGGTTGAAAAAGATGGCGACAGCTTTAAGGTTTCCATCAACAGCCCCGAGAACATTTCCACCCTTGAAACCTTTATTGGCTGGAACGACAGCGGCCTGATGCCCAAGGCAATTTGGGCGGGCGGCACCACCGACAACCCTGCCGATTACTTTAAAAACGGCGATGTGGGCATTTACTTCTCCGGCTCCTGGAACTACAACACCTTTACCAACGAAATTAGCGCCTTTGATTTTGGCGTAATGCCTTCCCCCGTAAACGGGAGCAACACCTCGGCCATTCTGGGCGGCTCGGGCCTTGCCGTTCCCGAAAACTCCAAAAACAAAGACCTTGCCGTAAGCTTTTTGAAATGGCTTTATGAAGACGAAGCCAACTACCAGGATTACCTGAACCGCGACAAGGGCCTTTCTTCCCTGAAGGGGTTAACCTACGCCCCGGCCGACGAGAAAGCCGCTGCCGATTTTGAAGTGATGCAGAGCGAGGTTCAAAACGTGAGCGACCTGTTCCTGGTGGACGAAAGCTCTGAATGGCGCAACTACCTGGACAACGAATACCGCGACGCCATTAAGCAGGCCGTAAACGGTGATATTTCCTCCACAGAAGCCCTTGGCGGTTTTGCCACCAGCCTTGCCGAAAGCTCCAGCTGGCCCCTTGTGTACGAAGGCTGATTCAACCAAACAAAAACCGCACCGTAAAAGGTGCGGTTTTTTATTTTTAGCAGGCGCCTTTGTGCCGGGCCCAAAAATACAACACTGTTTTTCAAAAAAGCATGGTACGCTTTTTTGCTGTATTTTTACACATTTAAAAGGCCCGGCTTTTTATAACCATTTGCGGCCTGTATCGCCCGCCTGCTGGCCGGCCCCCCGCAAAGGCAGGCCGCCGCCTGCCGCATTACCCCTTTTTTCCCTGCTGCCGGGCGCACAGCCTTACCGGGGCGCATTCTGTTTTTATACAGGCACCGGCAACGCGGCGCCAAAGGCGCCCAGAAACGGGGCCTTGCCCTTGGCAAAACCCTGCTCGCAGGGGTAAGCCCTCCCCGCCTTACAGCAAACCGGCTTCCAGCTGCCGAAGTGCCTCTAAAACGCCCAGCGTGCGAATGGCCGCAAGGCTGGCCGCCGCCATTGCGGCAAACCCAGGCAGGGCGGCAAGGTTTTCTCCCCAAAAGCCCTCGCGGCGGCAGGCCGCCAGGGCAAGCTGTTCGGGTGTGTTGGCCGCATGCTGTAAAAAGAAGTTCAGAACCTCGGCCTCGTCTTGCACGGTATACGCCTGCCCGCCGCGGTGGGCAACCAGCCCCTCCGGCCCAAGGCTGCTGCCGCAGTAAAACTGCAAAAGCGCGGCAAACCCAAACACCAGCCGGTTTGGCAGCCTGCCGGTTTTACGCAAATATTCCTTTGCGCTGGGCAGCACCCGGGCACGCCATTTGGAAATAGAATTCAAAGAAATAGAGAGCAGAAGGTGGCTGATGTAGGGGTTTTCAAACCGCTCCAGCACATCGGCGGCAAACGCCTTTAGCTCCGCTTCGGGCATATCCAGCGCGGGCACAATTTCTTCCAGAATGGCGCCCCGCACAAAGCCGTAAAGTTCGGGGTTTTGCATGCATTCCCGCACAAGGTTTTGCCCCGCAAGGTAGCCCGCCATTGCCATGGTGGTGTGGGCCCCGTTTAAAATGCGCACCTTGCGCCGTTTGTAGGGCTTGTGGTCTTGGGTAACCAGCACCGGCAGCCCGGCCTTGGCAAAGGGCAATTCCTCTTTTAAGCTTTCGGGGCCCTCTATTACCCACAGCCCAAACCGCTCGGCGGCGTTCATCAGCTCGTCCTGGTAGCCGTTTTCGGCGGCAAGGGCGGCGGCCTCCCCGGCAGGGTAGCCGGTTACAATGCGGTCTACCAGGTTAGAGCAAAAAAGGTTTTCCTGCGCCAACCAGCCGGCAAAGCCCGGCTCCAGCTGCCAGCGGGCCGCGTACCGGCCAACGCATTCCATCAAAACCCTTCCATTGTCGTCTATCAATTCACAGGGAAGAATTACCAGCCCCTTTCCCGGCTCGTCCCCAAAGGCCATATAGCGCTCGTACAAAAAGCGGGTGAGCTTTGCCGGAAAGCTTTTGGGCGGGGCATCCGCAAAGCGGGCTTCCTCTTCATACATAATTCCCGCCTCGGTGGTATTGCTGATAATAAACCGCAGCGCGGGGTTGTGGGCCGCCTTTAAAAACTCTTCATAATGTGCCTGGGGGCTGATGCACCGGCTAATGCTGCTAATTACCCGTTTGTCGCTTACCGCCCTGCCCTCTTCCAGCCCGCGCAAATAAAGGGTAAACAGGCCCTGCTGCCGGTTTACCCTTTCGCATTTGCCCGCGCCGCGGGGCTGCACCATTAGCACCTTGGTGTTAAAACCGCACCGCTCGTTGGCCACATCCACAAAATAGTCGGCAAAGGCGCGCAAAAAATTCCCCTCGCCAAACTGCAAGATGCGCTCGGGAGCCTGTGGCAGCAAATAGCCCTTATACCCGGTTTGCCGCAGCGTTTGGTAATTCAAATGACGTATTTCGTTTTCCACCAAAAACCCTTCCCTTCTTTTTCACGCCTCACTCACCGGCAGCAGGCCCGGCGGGCCTGTGAAAGCATTTGCGCCGCCTGTGCGGCGGAAAACCGCTTGCCAAAAGCGCGCGGCCCCGCTGCCCCGGCCCCGGTGTTGCCGTATTCGGCAAAGCGGGCGGTTTTTTCGTTTTCGGCATTGCTCCAATTGTCAAAGCCCTCCGGGCGCACCGCCTCGCAAAGGCTGCACTCTACAAATGCCGCCGCCCCGCTGCCGCGCCAGGGCCGTGCCAAATAAAAGCTGTGGGCCGCCGCTGCCTGCGCCTCAATTCGGCAGCGGTAAAACAAATAGCCAAGCTGCCCGGGCGGGGTGCTGGGGGCAGCAATGTAGCCGCTTTGGCCCGAAGGCAACGGGGCACAGTGCAGGGTACAGCCCTCGAACAGGGCCGTTGCCCCGCCAAAAATAAAATCGATATTGCCGCGAATATAGCAATTTTGGTACCACTGAAAGCTGTTTACCCGCGGGGCAAATTGCTTTGGCCCCAAAAAGCCGTCAGGCAAACGCTGCCTTTCCGGCAAAGGGCCGGTAAAAAGAGTGTCTTGGCAGCCCAGCAGGCTTACATTATTAAAAGAGGCATACCGGGCGTCTACGGCGGCGGCAACCGCCTGCCCATGCAGGCTGCCTTCCCCCGCCGTATTGGCAATGGTCATGTTTTGCACCCTTACGCTGCCGCCGGAAAAAAATGCCGTATAGCTGCGGAAGGTACCATAGGGGCGGCCGTCGGCGTGGGTGTGCCGTGCGCCGTCGCCGTTTACCAAAAGGGTTCCCTCCCTGCTTTCGCCCACAAAGGAGATGTCGTCTTTTTCACAGTATATTTTTTCGCGGTAAATGCCGTTTTTTATAAAAATGACCGCCGAAGCCCCCAAGGGCACCGCCTTTACCGCCGCGCCAATGGAGGAAAACATGGCGCCGCCCCGCACCGAAACCGTTATCTCCACCCGCTGCCTCCTTTGCCGCCTTTTAAAAAGGGCGGCCGCTCAGGGCCGCCCGTCTATGCACTTTTGCAGAAAAGCAAGGTCTTGCCGGGAATCGGCGGGGTTTGCCTCCTCCCGCAAAACCGGGAGAGGCTGCGGCAAACGGCGCAGCTGCTCAAACACAAAGCCGTATTCCACCACCGATTGCGCAAAGCCCACGCTTTGCATGCCGCCGTTTTGGGGGCGCACCCCTTTCATGTGTACCGCGGCAATTTGCGGCCCAAAGCATTCGAAGGCGCGGCTCCACAGGCCTGTTTGCCCCGCCACCTCGCCCGGAGACAACAGGTTTACGGGGTCGAAAATAACCCGAAGCCAGGGGCTTTGCATATCGGCCAGCAGCGCCCGCACATCCTCGGGGGTTGCCATGGCATGGGTGTATACCGGCTCCACCGCCACTGCCACCTGCTGCTGCTCCGCAAGGGGAAGAATTTCCCACAGTGAGCGCCGCAGGGCCTTCAGCGCATCGGCCCGTTTTACACCCGGCTGCTTTTCCATTCCGGTGGTTTCAGAGCCTATGCAACCGGCCCCCAGTGCCTTTGCCACCGGCAACTGGCTGCAAAATTGCTCCACCTCGGCCCGGCGGGCCTCCTCCTCCACAAAAGAAAGCTCCACATAGGCCCCCAGCACCCCAACCGAAAGGCCGCTTTGCGCAAGGGCCGCCTTTACCTCTTCTACAAAGGGCGGGGTGAGCTGGCTTACCTCCTCAATGCCGGAAAGCGCCTTTTTACAGGCCAGCTGAACGGTTTGCCAGCCATCGGCCTTAATGGCGGCAAACAAGTTTTCGGGGGTTTGCCTGCCATAGTCGTGGGCGCGCACACCGGGAATCATCATACCAAATCTCCTTTACAGCGAAATGCGGGCCCTTTGGGCCATACCTCTATCATAGTGCATTCCGCCGCAAAATTCTACACGCCCGCCCGCAGAATTTCGGTATAGGCCAGCAGCATGGGGGCCACCCCTTTGGCTTCGTTTTGCACCACCGGCTCGCTGAAATAATAGGCAAGGCTGCCGTCTCTATGCTCTTCGCCCCCAAGGCCCGCCACCAGGCAAATGCCCCCAAGCTGCAATTGGCCGCCCGCGGTGCGGGCAAGGTACTTTTGGGCCGTGCCAAAAAATGCCCGGCGGGCAAACGGCAGGTATTTAGGCGGCAAAAAACCAAGGCGGGCCGCTTTTAAAAGGGCATAGGCAATTAGGGCGGTGCCGCTGGTTTCGTGGTAATTGCCCTTTTCCCCCGGCTTGTCAACAATTTGGCAAAACATGCCGTTTTGCTGCTGCCATGGCAAAACGGCGTCGGCTAAATTGCGCAGCATTTTTTGCAGGGTGCGGTACTCGTAATACATTTGCTCATCGGTTACTTCCAGCGTATCTACCAGTGCCACAATAAACCAGCCCAGCGCCCTTAGCCAGCAATTGGGGCTGCACCCCGTTTTGCGGTTGGCCCAGTACATGGCGCGGCTTTCGTCGTACCCGTGGCAATACAAGCCGTCGGGCCGTTTCATAAGCTTTTCCACATTGGCAAACTGCAAAAAGCTGTCGCGGCAGCCCCGCATGCCGTTAAACTGGGTTTCGTACTGCATATAAAAGGGCTGTGCCATATACAAACCGTCTAACCACACCTGCCAGGGGTAAATTTTTTTGTGCCAAAAATTGCCCGCCGCTGTGCGGGGCATGGTTTCCAGCTGGCTGCGCACCACCGCCAGGGCTTTCCGGTATTTTTCTTCCCCGGTGCGGGCATACAATTTAAACAGGTTTTTGGCCGGGTTAATAGTGGAAAGGATGTCTTCCTGTGCATCAGAGGTGTGAATAGAGCCGCCCGGCTGCACAAACCAATCCATAAATTCTTTGGCAAAGGCAAAATACTTCTCTTCCCCCGTTATCTCGTGCAGGGCAAGCACCGCCGTTATCATGCAGCCGTCAATATAGTTCCACTTATTGGGGTTGCCGCTGCGCTGCATTTCAATATTCCAGGCCGGGTGTGCAGCGCTGGAGCTTTGCAGCAGCCCGTCGGCGTACTCCTTCAGCAGGCTCATTGTATCTTGTGGGTTCATTGGTTTATGCCCTTTCCTGTTCCCGGAATTGCCGCAAGGCATTTCCATTTGTTTTGCAACCGCAGCCTTTTCAGGCCGCCAAACCGCAGCGCGGGCGGTTTGTACTATGCATTTTTATATTTTGGGCCTTTTTTCAGGGCAATGGGCCCGCCCGCTATTGGTTTATGAAGGTTTCAACGTTTTCCAGCTGAAAGCTCTCCCCTTCGTTCCCTTCAAAACGAACATTTTGCAGCAGCAGTTTTTGCACGTTGCAGGCAAATAAGGCAAGCTTTTTCACCGGCTGCACATCGTCCATCATGTCCGGCACGCCGGCCTTTGCCGCCGCATCAAAAGAAACCGAAATATTTTCAAGCACAATGCTTTGAATGGGGCTTTCGGGAAGGCCGTAGAAAAAGGCCCCCGCAAACTGGCTACCGGTACATTCAATGTCGTGGCAGTACAGCCCTTTCACCGCCGGGGTAAGCTCGTCCGGCGGCAAGGGCTGCTTGCAGCCCACATAGTGGCTATGCCCGTCTGGGTCGCAAAAATAAAACATATTTACAACAAACGGCATTTGCACATTCTGCATTACAATGTCGGCAAACTCTATGTTGTCCACCACGCTGGTTTCGCCCCGCCCCCGGCGGGTTTTAATGCGCAGGCCGCGCTCAGTGTTTTGCATCAGGCAGCGCTGCACCCGCAGGCCGTATACACCGCTGGCAATTTCGCTGCCCACCACCACCGCCCCATGGCCCCGCTGCAGCCGGCAGTTGCGCACCAAAATATTGCGCGAGGGCATGGGGTGGTGCATGGCCATATAGTATTTTCCGCTTTTCACCGAAATGCAATCGTCGCCCACCGAAATGGAGGTGCCAATAACATTCACGTCTTCGCAGCTTTCGGGGTTGCAGCCGTCGGTATTGGGGCTGTCGGGCGGGTTTTGTATGGTAACACCCAGCACGTTTACCTGCTTGGAATAATAGGGGTGCACCGTCCAGGAGGCGCTGTTTTTTACCGTAACACCCAGCAGGGTAACCCCGGTGCAGCGCACCGCAAAAATGGTGCGGGGGCGCCAGGCCCCCTGCTTTATTTTAGGCTGCTGCCACCACAGGCCGTTTTGGGCGTTTCCGTCTATTGTGCCCGGCCCCGCAACGGCTATATTGTTCGCCTCTATGGCGGTTAAAAGGGCCGCATAGCTGTTCAGGGGGTTGCCCTCCCAGCTGGCAAAGCTTTTTTCCGCCCCGGTCTCCTCGCTGCGCACCATGCCCGGCAAAATGGGGTATTCCCCCCGGTTTACAGCCCCCCGCAAAACAGCCCCCTGCTCCAGGTACAGCAGCATGTCGCTGTGCAAAAAAAGCGGGCCGGTAAGGTAAACCCCCGCCGGCACATATACCGTGCCCCCCGCCGGGCAGGCGGCAATGGCCGCCTGCAACGCCGCCGTGCAGCCGGTGCTGCCGGTGCCAAAGGCCGCGGCATTCAGCAAAAGGGTTTCGGCCGGGGTAATAAAGCTTTGCCGCAGGGGGGCAAACCCCTGCATGGTTATTTCCACCTCGTAAAACATGGCAGGCTGCAGCCCAAACAGGCAAAACACGTTGGTGTCGCCTGCGCCGTATTCTTCGCCGTTCAGCGCAATGCTGTAAGGCCGCAGGCTGTAGTAAGCCCCACTGGTGCTGTCTTCAATTTCAAAAGTGGCGGCCCGCTGCAACACCGCTACTGTGTTAAGTTCCATCATAAAAGTAACATTTCCCGTAAAAAGTATTGTTGTTTCGCGCAAGGTTATTTGTTACACTAACGGTAAAGGAGCTGTTTGCATGGTTAAAGAATACATCTATTCGCCCCATTACAACTTTTACATCGACAAAGCCAGCAGAACGGCCGGCTACGATATGCGTACCTTCCACATTCATAAAAAATACGAAATTTACTACCAGGTGGAAGGCCCCCGCCAGTATTTTATTGAGGATTCCGCCTACCTGATTAACGCGGGCAATGTGGTGCTGATTGGCCCCGACAGCGTTCACAAAACCGGCAGTATAGAAAATATGCCCCACACCCGTTATGTGCTGAATTTCCACCAGGAATACCTACAGGAAATTGTAGGTGTTTTTCCCGCCGTCAATTTTTTGCAATGCTTTGAGGGCGGCACCCATGTGCTGCAAATATCGCCCAAAAAGCAGGCGTTGGTGGAAGGCCTGCTTTTTCAATTGTGGGAGCAGCGGGAGGCCGATACCTCGGAAGCGCTGGCGGGCCGCAAAATGCGGCTGGCAGAGCTGCTTTTGGCCCTGGCAGAGTACGCGCAGGAGGCCCGCGCGCGCAACGCGCAGCAGGGGCGCATCACCAACAAAACCATAGACGCGGTGCAAAGCTACATTTCCACCCATTACACCGGGGAATTGAGCCTTTCGGCCATTGCCGCAAAGTTCTACATCAGCCCTTATTACCTTTCCCGCCTGTTTAAAAGAACCACCAACCTGAGCATTGTGGAATACATTAACAGCGTGCGGCTGATGGCGGCCAAAAAGCTGCTGGAAAAAACCGAGCTGAAAGTTGCCCTGGTGGGGGAAGAAGCGGGCTTTTCCACCACCACCCACTTCAGCCGCATTTTTAAAGAGGGCACGGGGCTTTCACCCCAGCAATACCGCAAGCTGTACAAAACCGCCCAAAAGGAAGAGGGCTAGGGGCTTCTTTCAGCCCTTTACGCTGCCCGCTGAAATACCGTCTACAAACTGGCGCTGGGCGGCAAAAAACACAATTAGCGACGGAAGAATGGAAATGAGCGACACCGCCAAAACCCTGTTCCACGCAAAGCCGTTGTCGGCGTCCATGGAAAGCTTTACAAACAGGGCCGCCGGGTAGCGCTGCGGGGTTTTCACATACAGCAGCGGGCCCATAAAATCGTTGGAAGACCACATAAACTGAAACAGCGCACAGGAAACAAGGGCCGGTTTCAGCATGGGGGCAATTACCTTTACCAGGGTTTGAAAGCTGTTGCAGCCGTCTATTTGGGCGGCCTCGTCCAGCTCGCGGGGAATGTTGCGCATAAATTGCACCAGCATAAACACAAAGTACGTATCCACCGCAAACAGGGTGGGCACAATAATGGCAAGGTACCAGGGGGAATCTATCCAGCCAAACTGGTTGAACAGCAGGTATTGGGGCACATTTAAAACCACCTGCGGCAAAAACAGGGTGCCCATCATAATGGCAAAATAGAAATTGCGGCCTTTAAATTGAAACCGGCCAAACCCATAGGCGGTAATGCAGGCCGATACCACCGTAAACAACACCTTTGGCAGCACATAGCTGTAGGTATTGATCATGGAGCGCACAATGTCAATATCGCCGCCATAATTGTTCATGGCAGTGCGGTAACCCTCCAGAGTTGGGTTTTGCGGAATAAGCCCAATGCCGGAAAAAATGTCGTTGTTTGTTTTAAAGGTGGCCGAAATCATCCAAAGCAGAGGGTACACCATAATAACGCCCACCGCTATCAGCACAAAGTACTTGAAAAAGGTTGCCACCCGGCCGCGTGCTTTTACTCCCAGCATACTGCTCACTTCCTTTCGTCTCCGTAATATACCCAATATTTTTGGCTGGCAAAGGCAACCAGGGTAAGCGCCATTACAATTACAAACATAATCCAGGCAAGGGCACTGGCCATTCCCATTTCATTTTGCTTAAAGGCATAGTTGTACACCAGTAGGCTGATGAGGGTGGTGGAGTTGCGCGGGCCGCCCTGGGTAATAATGTACGGGCCGTTAAACTCTTGAAAAGCCTGGCAAAGCTGGGTAACCAGGTTGTAAAAAATAACCGGGCTGATAAGCGGCAGGGTAATGGTAAAAAACTGCTTCCACTTGCCGGCGCCGTCTATGGTGGCGGCCTCGTACAGCTCTGGCGGCACCCCTTTCAGCGCCGCCAAAAAAATAACCATGGCCGAGCCAAACTGCCATACCCGCAAAAAGCAAATGATAAACAGGGCATAGGCCGGGTCTGAAAGCCAGGAGGGCCCCTGCACGCCCAAAAAGCCCAGCACGCTGTTTATAAGCCCTTCGTCGCGGAACAGCGCTTTCCACAAAACCGCAATGGCCACGCTGCCCCCCAAAATAGAGGGAATATAATAGGCGGTGCGGAACAGTTTTACCCCTTTTATTTTAAAGTTGAGAATATACGCGATGAACAGGGCCGCAATAAGCTTTAGCGGCACCGTTATAAAAGAGTATTTAAAAGTAGTGGAAAGGGCCGTGGTTATTTTATTGCTGGTAAAGGCCTCTACATAGTTCATAAAGCCCCATTCGGTAATGCCCTTGAAAAGGTTAAAATTGCTAAAGCTGTACACCAGCGAGGAGGCAAACGGGTACAGCTTAAACACCAGAAAACCCACAAGCCAGGGAAGAATATAAAGAAGCCCGATGTTATTGCGGAAAAACCTTTTTACCCCGTTTTTCTTTAAAGCAGGGGCGGCGGCAGATGGCGGCATGGTAGCCCTCCTTACATATGTGGCACAGGTTGTGCGCTTAAAATTAAAGCAACGGGGCCATCCGGCAACAAAACGGGTGGCCCGCATTTTTTAGGCTGCCAAAACAGTGTTAATACCTTCAACCAATATTTCAGCCGCTTGCTCGGCTGTGTAATCTTTATAAGAAAGGCCCGCCATAACATCGTAGTATACGCCGTCGGTTGCCTTCAGTTTCGCGTCTTCAAAGGTGGGGTCCAGCGAGAAGGACGACCAGGACAGAACCTTTTCGTTCGCTTGTGCCACCACCGGGTCTAAAAGGTCGTTTGCCTTGCAAATTTCAAGAGCCGCTTTGGAAAGGGGAATGCCGCGCTCGCTGCCCATCAGCTTTACGCCCTCTTCCTCGTTCAGCAAAAAGTTGATGAGCTGGGCCGCTTCGGCGGGGTTTTTGCAGGTTTGGGTAATGGCAAAACCCAGCGAAACCTTGGTAAAGCCCCCTTTAAATTCGCCAAAACCGGTGAGGTAATCGCCCACAATAAAGCTTTGGCCTTCGTTTAAGGCCTTGCCGAACTTAGAAGCGGAAGAGTCCCATTCAAAAATGCCCGCATAGCGCCCGTCCATCCACTTGGGGTTTTTATCCAGCGATTCGGCCCCGTCGCCCGCAAGGGTTTGAATGGTGGGAATGACATGGGCTTCTTCAAGCTGGGTAATCAGCGCAAGGCCTTCGGCAATCTCTTGCTGGGTGTAATTCAGCTTGCCGTCTTCCACCCAGTTTTTGCCGTATTTGCATTCCAGCGCCCACACCAGGAAAATGGTGCGGTCCAATTCGTTCATGGCCATGGGGTAATATTCGTTGCCCAGTTTGGTTTTAAAGGTTTCGCCCGCCGCCAAAAGCTCGTCAAAAGAGGTGGGGGTTTTAATGCCTGCCTTTTCAAAGGTGCTTTCGTTCCAGTAAAAAATGCGGCCGGTAAGCGACACGGGAATGGCGGAAAGGCGGCCGTCTACGGTGCACTGCTCCAGCGCGCTTTCGCTGAATTGGGAAAGGTCTATATAATCGGAAAGGGTGTTCAGGTCTACAAAGGTTTTGCCGCCGTTGTCGTAGTTAAAAATCCAGTTCCAGTTTACCTGGTTTACATCCTGGGCGCTGCCCGCGTAAAGGGCGGTGGACATGCTGTCTTCCCAGCCGGTCCAGGCCCCGTAGCTTGTGGTGGTGGTAATATTGGGGTACTTTTGGCTGAAAGCTTCCAGCGCTTTCTGGGTTGCCTCATGCCGGGAATCTCCGCCCCACCAAGACACCGAAAGGGAAACGTCCCCGCTTGCCGGGGCAATACCTGCGGTGGAAGCGCTGCCGGAAGACGACGCTGTATTGGCACAGCCGGCCAGCATACCCGCCGCCAGCAAAACCGAAAGAGCAACTGCTGCTAACTTTTTCATAGAAATCCTCCATCATCAAAATTGTAATAACAAATTGTTCAAGCGGCGGCGCCTGCCGCTTTCTCTGCTATTCATTGTACCAAACCGGGCCCTCAATAAAAAGTAAAAAAATGCCGTATTCCCCAAAAATCGAACATATATTGCACACAAGGTAAGCGCCTTAAATGATGATTTGTATATTATATACCAAATAAGATAACTATATTTATGCATAATTTTAAATTTTTTATCTTTTAATGGAAGAGTTTTTTCTTTTTTGCCGGTAAAACGCCTCAAAACTAAAAATGAGCCGTAAAACAGCCATATGCAAAATATGTTTTATTTCACCAATAGAACATAAATTGCCGAATGCAAA
>JBKEBR010000092.1:0-4797 GCA_047973285.1 Oscillospiraceae bacterium
GGCGGCCTTTGGCAGCGCCCTGTTCTATTTCACCGAAAGCCAAAGCCGCCTGCAAACAAAGGCCCAGATGCTGTCGGCCTATACGGCCGGGGTAGAGGCTGCCCTTAAATCGGTTTCGGGCACGGCAGCAATGCCTTTTAAAAGGTATGTCAAAAAGGAATGAAAAGCATTTTCTGCCGCGCCGGGGAAGTGGCCCCCGGCAGGCTGTTTACACAGCACAAAAAAATGCCCTCGGTTGTGGGTTTTCCACAACCGGGGGCGCGCTATTTTGCGGGGCAGTGTGTTTTGCAGTATTTTTACCAGACAGCCGTTTCTTTTACAGAGGAGGCAATGGCGTCGGCCATCGCCTCCAGCTCGGGCAGCTGGTCGCGGGTAATGGTAGAGCGCAGCAGCAAAGGCTCGGCAAGCAGCTCCATATTTTTCATGCCTTCGGTCAGCATTTTTTTCATGATGGTGTGGGAGGCGGGCGCCCAGGAACCATTGCCAATAATGGCAACCTTGCGGTTTTGCATATTCAAAGCCGTCATATCGTGAATAAAGGTATACATCGGCAAGAATAGCCCCAAATTGTAGGTGGGGGCGGCAAACACAATATGGCTGTATTTAAAGGCTTCTGAAATTAAGTAGGAGTGGTGAGTGGCAGAAACATCGTAAGAGTGAATATTTTGAATACCCTTTTGCGAAAGCAGGTTGGCGAGGCCGCTGGCCGCCTGCTCGGTGTTGCCATACATAGAGCCGTGCACAATTAAAACACCGGCCACCTCGGGCTCGTACTTGCTCCAGTGGTGGTATTTGCCCAGGTAATAGTCAAGGTTTTTGCGCCAAATGGGCCCGTGCAGCGGGCAAATCATATTCAGCTTTTCTTCGGCAACTTTTTTGAGAATGGCCTGCACCTGGGGCCCGTATTTGCCCACAATGTTGGAATAATAGCGGCGGGCCTCATCCAGAAAATCGGCCTCAAAATCCATCTCGTCGCTGAAAATGTTGCCGGGCAACGCCCCAAAGGTGCCAAAGGCGTCGGCAGAGAATAAAATGCCCTGGCTGGTTTCGTAGGTAAACATCACCTCGGGCCAGTGCACCATGGGGGCAAAGTAAAACCGCAGCGAATGGCTGCCAAGGTTCAATTCATCTTTTTCCTGCACCAGCTTAAAGTTGGGCGGGGTGTCGAAATGCAAAAACTGGGTAAGCAGCTGCTGTGTTTTTTGGTTGCCCACAAGCTGTATGTTGGGGTATTTGTTGCAAAGGGTTTGTATGCTGGCGCAATGGTCGGGCTCAACATGGTTCAAAACAAGGTAATCAATGGCCCGCCCGCCCATCAGCTTGTCAATGTTTTTCAAAAACTGCTTTGCAATGGAATAGTCCACCGTGTCCAGTAAGGCAACTTTTTCGTCCTGAATCAAATAAGAATTGTAGCTTACCCCCATAGGAAGAGGATGGATGTTTTCAAACCGTTCCAGGCGGTTGTCGCTGCCGCCCAGCCAGAAAATGTTTTTGGAAATCTCCTGTGTTATCTGCATAATTCTTGAATCCCTTCTTTCAGTATATGTGGTTGCCCATTGGGCTTTTTATATAATTACGCCTGTACAAACAAAGTGTGCCCTCAAAAAAGAGGAACGTCTTTTTTGCACACGCGGGTTTGCCGCCAGAAACCTTTGTACTGCCCTGCAATTTTGGGCAAAGCCTGCAAAAGGCCTTGCAAATTATTTAATTCTACCATATTTAACGCGGTTTGAACATATACTTTTCCGAGCAAGGGGAAAAGGAACGAAGTAAGATAGAATAAAATTCGACTATATGCCAAATTATAAACCAACCGGGCGGGTGCTGCGCCAATACTATTTGTGCAGAATGGCATATAAAAATGTATATCGGCCACGGCCTGGGTTCTGTTGAAAACTGTAGGCGGCCGGTCTTTTGGCCCCGCGTAAATAGCATAAAAAAGCCGAAAATCAGCCCGCCGGCAGCAATTGACATATTTGGCATTTATTCGTAAACTGAATATGGCTTTTAAACTTGAAATGGCTTTTAAACTTGTCAAACAGGGGCCTTGCCGGTTTTTGCCGGCTGTACTTGTTAAAAGGCGCCTTTTCTTCTGAGGTTTAAAGGTACAGGGTGCTTTGTCAACCGGGAAATGTGGCAAAGCCCGCAAAAGCTTTTGAAACAGTGAGGTTGCAAAGCTTTTTCAAAATTATGAAAGCAGGTGATTCGGTGTACAATGTCTTGTTTGGCGGTGCTGCCGGCGACGGTGTTGAAACCACGGCAGCCATTTTGGAACGGGTTTTAAAGCGAAGCGGGTGCTATGTTTTTTCCACCCGCGATTTCATGTCCCGCGTTCGGGGCGGCCACAATTTTGCGTTGCTGCGCATTGCCGCAACACCGCTGGCGGCCCATCGCGACCAGCTGGATGGCCTGGTGGTTTTTAATCTCGAATCGTATGAATTGCATAAAAACGAACTAAAAGAAGACGGCTTTATTTTGCACGATGCCGCTCTCTCCATCAACGATGCGCGCGCCATTTCGCTGGACATTGCCGGTATGGCAAAACAGGCGGGTAATGCCCGTACGGCGGGCAATGTTATGAACGGCGCGCTGCTGCGCTTGTTTTCGCTTTCAACGCAAGAGGTGCCGGATGCCTTTGCGGCAGCCTTGAAACCGGCCCTTGTAGAGGTGAACCTGAAGGCGCTGGAACTGGGGTACAACGCGGTGCAGCCGCGCTTTAAGCTGGGCAGCGCCAACACCAAAGACCATATTCTGGTAACCGGTGCCCAGGCAATGTCCATGGGGGCCCTTGCGGGTGGCATCAAGTTTTATTCCGCTTACCCCATGTCTCCCGCCACCACGGTTCTCACCTTTCTCCAGCAGCACCAGGGCCCCTTTGAAATAGCGGTAGAGCAGGCGGAAGACGAAATTGCCGCGCTGAATATGGCGCTGGGGGCCTCTTATGCGGGCGCGCGTGCCATGGTGGCAACTTCCGGCGGCGGCCTTTGCCTTATGGTAGAGGCCATGGGCTTTGCAGGCATTGCCGAAATTCCGGTGGTAATTGCCGACGTGCAGCGCCCGGGCTCTGCAACCGGCCTGCCCACCCGCACAGAGCAAAGCGACCTTCGCTTTGTCATCTCCGCGGCGCAGGGCGAATTTCCACGTATGGTAATTGCCGTGAAAGACCAAACCGATGCCTTCTATCAAACGGCCAGGGCCTTTGCCATTGCAGAAAAATACCAGATTCCGGTTATTCTTTTAAGCGACCAATATTTGGCCGATGGCGCGGCCACCGTGCCTGTGTTTGACGTAGCCAGGGCGGCGGGCCAGGTAAAGCCCTTTGCCGCCGAGGCAAAGGGTGCCCAGCCAAGCGAGCAGGGGGTGGCAAAGCGTTACCTTCTTACCGAAACAGGGGTTTCGCCCCTGCTGGTGCCGGGCAAAAGCGAGTATGCCGTTTGCGTAGACAGCGACGAACACGACGAGTACGGCAAAATAACCGAATCGGCCGAGGTGCGCAACGCCATGACCGAAAAGCGCATGAAAAAGCTGGAATTGCTGAAAGCTGAATTGCAAGAGCCGGAGCTGCTGGGCGGGGAAGAGTTCGACACCCTGCTGGTAGGGTTTGGCTCTACTTATGGGGCAATTGCCGAAGCGGTAACCATTTTGCGGGCCGAAGGGAAAAATGTTTCTGCCCTTGCCTTTAACGATGTATGGCCCTTGCCGGTGCAAAACCTTACCAAGTACGCGCCAAAGGCAAAGCAAATTATCAACGTAGAGCAAAATGCCACGGGCCAGCTGGCCTCTCTTATGCGGGAGGTTGCTTTGGTTGGCTGCACCGAAAGCCTGTTGAAATACGATGGGCGCCAAATTTCAGTGGATGAAATTGTAAACGGCGTAAATAAGCATCTTACTGGAAAAGGGGGAGAAAAATGAGCAAATTCACCTTTGAAAAAACAAAAGATACCGCGTGGTGCCCCGGCTGCGGCGACCATGTTATTTTGCAAACCATGGTGCAGGTGCTGAACGAAATGGGGCTGAACCCCGCCCAAACTGTTTTGGTGGGCGGCATAGGCCAGGCGGCCAAAACCAACCAATATGTAAATGCCAACGGCTTCAGCGGCCTGCACGGGCGCTCTTTGCGTGCGGCCGTTGCCATTAAAATGGCAAATGAAAAATTGACGGTTATTGTAAACACCGGCGACGGAGACTCGTACGGCGAGGGCGGCAACCACTTTTTGCACAACATTCGCCGCAATGTTGACATAACCCATTTTGTACACGACAACCAAATTTACGGCCTTACCAAAGGGCAAACCTCGCCAACCTCCAATGCTTGTGTGCCCGAAACCATGGGCACCGCCTGTAATTTAAACCACCCGCTCAACCCGCTTTTGCTGGCCATTGCGTCGGGCGCCACCTTTGTGGCCCGCTCTTTCAGCGGCAAGCCCCAGCACCTGGCCAAAATTATGGAGGAGGCAATTCGCCATAAGGGGTATTCTCTGGTGGATATTTTACAGCCTTGCGTTAGTTTTAATAAGGTGAATACCTTCGCCTATTACAACGAGCGGGTGTACGAGCTGGAGGATGACTACGACCCGGCCAATATGGCAGGAGCCCTGCAGCGCAGCATGGAATTTGGGGAAAAAATACCCATTGGTATTCTTTACCAGAACAAGCAGGCGCCCACCTATGCCGACATGCATGCAGAGCTGTACAACGGAACCCCTGTGGTGGATAAAAAAGCAGACTATGAAAAAATAAAGGGCTTGGTAGGCAGCTTCGTGTAAATGGTTTTTGTAAAAGCCACAAGGGTTTAAC
>JBKEBR010000093.1:0-3926 GCA_047973285.1 Oscillospiraceae bacterium
GTCGCCTTTTACCGTTGCCAAAACCACCGGCGGGCCATCCTGCGCCGCGCTGCTGTAAAAGGTTTTAATAACATCAAAAGCAGCCCCGGCAGCCCCGGCAGCCGCCAAAAGCTGGGGCAAAAATACCGTGCCCTTTTCAAAGCCTTGGCCCACTTTATCCAGTGCCGGCATTAAAAACCGGTTAATAATATCAAGGCCCGCTTCCCCTTTTTCCACCAAGGCTTTGGCGGCGCTGGCCGCCTCGGTTTTAAGGCCCTGCTCAATGGCCACGTCCATTGCAATGCCCTGTGTGTTTTGGGCAGAAGGCGCCTGCTCTGCTGCAGTGTTGGCATATTTCTGTACAAATTCAGATGCGTTTTCGTCTTGCCCCATTAAAAGTTTAAAAGCAGCAACGCATTCCTGCATTTCAGCGCTGCTGGGGTTCATAATGGGGAATTTCAGCCCGGCCTGCAACGCCATTGCAAGAAATGTGCGGTTTATAAGCGGGCGCTGGGGCAAACCAAAACTTACATTGCTTACGCCAAGTACCGTTTTAAGCCCCAGTTCCTCATTCACCATACGCACGGCACGCAGGGTTTCTGCCGCTGCCATTGGCTCGGCGCTGGCGGCAAGCACAAGGCAGTCTATGTACACGTCTTCTTTGGGAATGCCCGCTTGCAAAGCAGCCGCCAATATTTTTTCTGCAATGGCAAAACGCCCCTCCGCGGTGGGGGGAATTCCCTCTTCGTCCAGTGTAAGGCCAACTACAGCGGCGCCATATTTTTTGCACAACGGCAAAACGGCCGTCATTTTGTCTTGTTCGCCGCTGGTGGAATTAACAATTGCCTTGCCGTTATAAACACGCAGAGCCGCCTCCAGTGCTGCCACATTAGAGCTATCCAACTGCAAGGGCAGGTTGCTTACCGACTGCACCGTTTTTACCACCCGCGGCAGCATAACGGTTTCGTCCACCTCGGGCGCGCCAACATTTACATCCAAAACCGCCGCGCCGTCTTGCTGCTGGGCAACGGCAAGGGTGCAAATGTAACCAAGGTCCCCCGAGCGCAGCGCCTCTTTCAGCTTTTTTTTGCCGGTTGGGTTAATTCTTTCCCCGATGGGGTATACCCCATTTTCAATGGTGAGTACGGAAGAACCGCTGCAAATTTGGCTTTTGGCCGCCCAGGTACGTTGGGCCGGCTTTTTCCCCCGCAGCAGGTGGGCAATATGGGCTATGTTCTCGGGGGTGGTGCCGCAGCACCCCCCCAGCATAGACACCCCAAGGTCAAGGTAGGGTTGTATTTGGTGGCAAAATTCCAAAGGCCCAATGCTGTATTCCCCGGTGGCAGGGTTTGGAAGCCCCGCGTTGGGTTTTACAAAAACAGGCAGATTTGTGGAATTGCAAAGTTTTTTTGCCAGAGGCAGAATTTCCGTTGGCCCCAAAGAGCAGTTTATGCCAAGGGCCGCCGCACCCAAAGGAGCCAGAACAAGGGCCATTGCCTCAATGGGGGTACCGGCGAAGGTTCGCCCGTTTTCTTCAAAGGTCATCGATACAATTGCCGGCAAATCGGTGTTTTCTTTTGCGGCCAAAAGTGCCGCTTTTGCCTCATAAAGGTCGGTCATTGTTTCAATAAAAACAAGGTCTGCCCCGGCCTTGGCGCCCGCCGAAACAATTTCCTTGAACAATTCATAGGCTTCCTCAAAGGAAAGGGTTCCCCCCGGCTCCAGCAGCTCGCCCAACGGGCCAACATCAAGGGCAACCAGCGCCGAGGTGTTGGCGGCGGCACTTTTTGCCGCCGCTACAGAGGCCTGCACCACCTGGGCAACCGTGTGGCCGCTTCCCTCCAGCTTGCGTGCGTTGGCGCCAAAGGTATTGGCGCAAATAATATTTGCCCCGGCCCTTATGTACTGCGAATGAATGTTTTCTACAACCTGCGGGGCCGTAATGGCCGCCAGCTCGGGCGCAAGGCCTCCCGTTATACCCGCTGCCTGCAGCATGGTGCCCATGCCGCCATCCAACACGGTATATTTTTCCTGGCTAAAAAAAGTATTATCCACCACAATATTTCCCCTCTTTTCGCAAAACACATTTTTCCCGCAGGGCACAGTTGGTGCAGGTAGCCAGCTTACCCTTCACCGGCTTTTCGGCAACCCCTATCACCGCCGTAATACTTTTGCGCGGTAGCAATATGTTGCTTGCATTGGCGGTAAGGCCAATGGAGCGGGAGGCATTTAAAAGCCGAAGCACTTCGGGCTGTATATCCAAAGGGAAATCCCCGTACCCTGGGGAGAACCTGCCGGTAATAAATTGATGCTGCTGCCGCTGTTCGGCCTGTAGCAAAGTTTGTGCCTCGTCGGCATATTGCTCTATTAAGGTAGAGGCGCAAACATCCATAATCACTGCCATGGTCATATCCGCCGCTTCCGCCGCGCGTAAGGCGGCATCAACGGCCCCGCCCAGTGTAAGGGCCAGCAAAATGCAGGAGGTACACCCCGCCAAATGGGCCGCAATATTGCTGCCCGGCAACGCCACATTGGTATTTTCCAGTATGCTCTGCGGTAAAAGGCCGAACTGGCGGTATACCCACCTTGGGGCCGCCGCCGCTTGCACCGCCTTTGCCGCCGTTTCTATTCGGCGTTGGGTGCCTGCATCCGGTTTTTGGGCTTTATAGCCCAAGGCGGGCAATACCTCCCCCAAATTCAGTTCCAGTTTGGCAGAAAATACCATAAAAGCCGCCTTCTTTCCCGGCGGCTATTCCTGCCGCACACTATAATAAATCGGCAATGCCTTCCTTTACCCTTCGGGCCACCTCGGCATTGTTCATGGCATACAAATGAATGCCGTCTGCACCGCCTTCTATAAGGTCCCTTATCTGGCGTATGGCATAGTCTATGCCCGCATCATAAAAAGCTGCCTCGTCGCCTGCGTAGCGGCTTACCATTTTTGAAAATTCGGAGGGTAAGCTGGCTGAAGAAAGGCTGATTGTTCGCTCTATTTGCTCTTTTCGCACCACCGGCATAATACCGGCTTCTATGGGGCAATGAATTCCCTTTTTGCGAACAAGGTTCAAAAAGCGAAAAAACTTGCCATTGTCAAAAAAAAGCTGGGAAATTAAGTGCCCAACCCCACTGTCGGTTTTTGTTTTAAGGTTTTCAATGTCGGCAACAAGGCTGGGGCTTTCGGGGTGCCCTTCGGGGTAACAGGCGCCTGCAATATAAAAATCTCCAAACTTTTGAATGTGGGAAGCAAGGTCGCTGGCATGAGAAAAAAGCCCGCCCTCGCTGCCGCCCGGCTTTCTGTCGCCACGCAGGGCAAGAATGTTGCTTATTCCATCTTTTTGCAGGGTGGCAAGCTCTTGGTTTACCTCTTCACTGCCGGAATTGATGCAGGTAAGGTGGGCCAAAGGCTCTATTTGCAGGTTTTGTTTAAGGTGGGCCGCAATTTTAGAGGTATATTCTTTTACACCGCTGCCCCCTGCGCTGTAGGTTACGCTGATATAATCGGGGGCAATGGCCTTCATATTTTGCAACGAAGCGTATAAATTTTCTATTCCACTTTGCTTGCGAGGCGGAAATACCTCCAGGGCAAAAATACATTCTTTGGTTTTAAAAAGTTCCTTAATTTTCAATTTCCACACCCCTGTACAATATATATTTTATTATATCTTGTGCCATGAATGATTGCAAAGAAATGTATAAAAATAAAAAAATGTTTGTGGCAATTGACACAAAAACCCGAATGTTGTATTATTATTTAGGTTTACATGTCTGCGTAGCTATTAATATTTTTGTGGCGTTGTGGCCTTTAATGGTTTACCGCCAGATGTTTTGGTATTTCTACAATTGGCTTTTCTGTAAGGTTATAGTTTAGCCTTTAAAAAATATATTCGTTTTTCTTTATTTGCCGCCGTGGTGGAATCGGCAGACACAAGGGACTTAAAATCCCTCGA
>JBKEBR010000094.1:0-8664 GCA_047973285.1 Oscillospiraceae bacterium
AGAACCTATCTTGAAATAATCTTATATATTATAGCATATTAACGGCAGGCGGAATAGTGCAAAACCACCAAAAACCTAATTCCCTGAAAAATTCACTTCAAAGCAAACCTCTGCATAAAAATTTAAATCAATCTCCTTTGGCATAACGCCCCGGCACAAGCTGGCGCAGCCCTGGCAGGTACCTGCATTTTTAAAACCGGCCGTAAAAACACCATAACCATCCCACCGAGAAAGAAAATAAAAAAGATGGACAGGGCTTTTATACACCCCAAAAACCCGGCCCAACCTTTTATAGCTCCATATTTTCCCTTTTGGGCTTTTTCACCTGCATTAAACGGCAATGCTGCTTTGTTGCAGCCGCATTCTGGCTGGCCGTCCCATTACCTGCCAAAAGGCAAGGCAATAAAACAGCGCAAAAACAAATCCCCGCCTGCCGGGCACACGGTTTTGCCAATAAAACAAAAAGCCCGCCGGAACGGCGGGCCCTGCAAGTGCTCTTTATACAGACAAAATGGACGAGATGTCCAGCAGCGTAAGGTCCAAATCTTTGTGCATGGCAAGGGCCTCGCTAATGCTGTAATCCACAAGGTCTTCTTCGTGGAAACCAATTACCTTGTCGGTAATACCCTGGCTGATAAGCTCAACCGCCTGGTAGCCAAGGCGGCTTGCGGCCACACGGTCGCGCAAAGTGGGCGAACCGCCGCGCTGCACGTGGCCCAGCACGGTTGCGCGGCTTTCCACGCCGGTTTTTTCTTCAATTTCTTTGGCAAGGTCTTCCGCGTGGGCGGCCCCTTCGGCCACCACAATAATAAAGTGTTTTTTGCCAATTTTCCGGGTAAATTTCATTTTGGCAACAATGTCTTTGTCCACATCAAAAGGTTTTTCGGGAACAAGGGTTACCAGCGCGCCAACGGCAAGGCCGGTATTGGCGGCAATATACCCGGCATTGCGGCCCATAACCTCTACAACGCTGCAGCGCTCGTGGCTTTGGGTTGTATCGCGCAGGCGGTCAATCATATCCAGGGCGGTGTTCATGGCTGTGTCGTAGCCAATGGTGTAGTCGGAGCAGGCAATGTCGTTGTCAATGGTGCCGGGAATGCAAACACAGGGTACCTCCTGCGCCGACAAATCGCGGGCGCCGCGGAAAGAACCGTCGCCGCCAATAACCACCACGGCCTCTATGCCATGCTCGCGGCAATGGGCCGCCGCGGTTTGCTGGCCTTGCAGTGTGAGGAATTCAGGGGAGCGGGCGGTGTATAAAATGGTGCCGCCGCGGTGAATTATTTCCGAAACGCTGCGAATGTTCATTTCAAAAATATCGTTGCTGATAAGCCCGTTATACCCATGCCGAATGCCGAATATCTTCATATTGCGGCTAAGGGCCGTGCGAACAACAGCCCGAATGGCAGCGTTCATCCCGGGTGCATCACCGCCGCTTGTAAGAATACCAATTCTTTTAATTTTAGACTCGCTCATGAAAATTCCCCTCCAAAACAGGCAGGCGCACTGCCCTTTAAATGAATAAACAAACAACAAAACCACACACATCAATGGGAACCACCGGCGCCCTTAAAAGCCGGCCGCCTAAAGAAAGTTCCACAAAATATCTTACACTATTCCAAGGGGTAATACAACAGCCCCCGCTTTGCAATGCAACAAAAGTTCATTGTATTGCAACATTTTTATCCCCCACCACCTGTTTCAATTCCTGAAGCAGAATATCGCTGTTTGCCGCCCACTGCGAAGGTGCGTTTTGAATCATTTTGCCTGTGTCGGCATACCGTATGCATACCGGAATGCGCCCCTCGAATATGGTAAGCAGGTTGCAAACCTGGCGGTATTCTTCGCTTTCTTGTGAAGGAACCTTAATGTACAATTTTACCACATTGGCGGGGGCCGCCCCTTCGTTGGTTGCAGGCCGAATATTTTCAGCCACAATTTTCGGGTCTTCCTCTTCCTTTACAGAGGTGCGCCCGCTGATGATTACCACATTGTTTTCCTTTACAAGGGTGGGGGCCTCCATAAGAACCTTCGGGAAAATAAGCACTTCAATGGTGCCCGTAAGGTCTTCCACCGTGGTAAACGCCATGCTGTCTCCGCTTTTGGTGGTGAAAAACTTTATTTTGGAAATGGCGCACACCAAGGTAACCTGGCGCCCATCCACATGGGCATTTTCCTCATCCAACAGCTGGGCAATGGTGGCGTTGCTCACCTTTTCCATCAGCTCGCGGTGCTGCTGCAACGGGTGCCCCGAAAGGTAAAGGCCGCTCACTTCTTTTTCCTGTTGCAGCAGAACATCTTTGGGGTATTCGGCCACTTTTTGCAGGGGGTAGTCCTCTGCGGCAGCGGCGGTGGTGCCGGTATTGGCTGCCGCCTCAAACATATTCAGTTGGCCCTCCAGGTTTTTGCGCTGGTTGGTCTCCACGCTTTTTAATCTACCTTCCACTGCAGCCCCCATGGCAGGGCGGTTTTTTTCCACATCATCAAAAGCGCCGCTTTTAATAAGGCTTTCTATTGCCCGGCGGTTCACTTCAGTTCCTGTCATGCGCTGGCAAAAATTGTACAGGGAACGATAACGCCCGTCCTCTTCCCTTTTGCGCACCACCGTTGCAATTAAGTTGCTGCCAACATTTTTAAGGGCAAGCAGGCCATACCGCACATCGCCGCCCTGCACGGTAAAACCGGCATAGCTTTCGTTGATGTCGGGCGGCAGCACCCGTATTCCCATGCGCTGGCATTCCGAAATATACGAAATTACCTTGCTGGTAAAGCCCAACACACTGGTAAGCAGGGCCGCCATAAATTCCTTGGCGTAGTGGGCTTTCAAATACGCGGTTTGGTAGGCAACAACGGCATACGCCGCCGCGTGAGACTTATTAAAGGCGTAGGAGGCAAAGCTGGACATATCATCAAAAATGTCGTTGGCAACCCCGGCGGGAATGCCGTTTGCCACACAGCCGGCACAGCCGCCCTCCTCCTTGCTGCCATATACAAAGTTTTGGCGTTCTTTTTCCATTACGTCGTGCTTCTTCTTGCTCATGGCGCGGCGCACAAGGTCTGCCTGCGCATAAGAAAAGCCCGCAAGCTGGCGGCAAATTTGCATTACCTGCTCCTGGTACACAATGCAGCCATAGGTAACGCTTAATATGGGCTCCAGCTCAGGCGTTTTATAGCTTACCATGGCCGGGTTATGGCGGTTGCGAATGTAGGTGGGAATAGAATCCATAGGGCCGGGGCGGTACAGCGAAATAAGGGCAATAATGTCCTCAAGGTTTTCCGGCTTTAAGTTGATGAGGGTTTGCCGCATCCCGCCCGATTCAAGCTGAAATATTCCTTCGGTGTCGCCCGCCGAAAGCAGCCGGTATACCTCGGCATCGTCGTAACCGGCACTGCCCACAGAAAAACCAGGGTTAGTGCGGCGTATCATTTTTTCGGCGTCGGAAATAACCGTTAAGGTGCGCAGGCCAAGAAAATCCATTTTCAAAAGGCCCAGTTCCTCAATGGTGCCCATGGTGAACTGGGTAACCACGGCGCCGTCATTGGTGGAAAGCGGCACATAAACACTGGTTTCCTCGGGGGTAATTACCACACCGGCCGCGTGGGTGCTGGCGTGGCGGGGCATGCCCTCAATTTTCATGGAAACATCAATCAGCTCTTTAACCTGCGGGTCCCGGTTGTACTCGGCCGAAAGCTCGTTGGATACTTTCAGTGCCTTGGCAAGCGTCATTTTCAGCTCCATCGGCACCATTTTGGCAATGGTGTCCACCTTTTGGTACGGAATATCCAGCACCCGGCCCACATCGCGTATGGCAAGGCGCGCGGCCATTGTACCAAAGGTGATAATTTGTGCCACGTGGCTGCTGTCATACTTGGCTATAACATATTCAATTACCTCCTGCCGGCGCTCGTAGCAAAAGTCAATGTCAAAGTCCGGCATGGAAATACGTTCGGGGTTTAAAAACCGCTCGAACAGAAGGTTGTATTTTATCGGGTCAATATCGGTAATGCCAATGCAGTACGCCGCAATGCTGCCGGCGCCCGAGCCCCGCCCCGGCCCAACAGGAATATCCTTGCTGCGGGCATACCGAATAAAATCTGCCACAATAAGGTAGTAGTTGGTGTACCCCATGCCGCTGATAACCGAAATTTCATATTCCAGCCTCTTTGAAATTTCCTCGGAAATATTTTCGCCATACCGCCTTTGCAGCCCCTGGGCGCATAAATCCCTGAAATATTCTTCGTTGCTCTGCCCGCCCGGCGCCTCAAAATACGGCAGCTTTGTATTGCCAAACTCAAAGTCGAAATTGCACATTTCGGCAATGCGGGCGGTGTTGGCACAGGCCTCGGGCACCTCGGGGAAAAGCCCGTACATCTCATCGGCGCTTTTTACATAAAATTCGTTGGTTTCAAATTCCAGCTTGTCTTCATCGTTAATGGTTTTACCCGTTTGAATGCACACCAAAACCCGCTGCATACGGGCGTCGTCCTTGCGCAGGTAATGGGCGTCGTTGGTGGCAACCAAGGGAATACCCGTTTCTTTGGAAAGCCGAATAAGGCCGGGCAAAACAGTGCGCTGCTCGGCAATGCCATGGTCTTGCAGCTCAATATAGTAATTGCCCCGGCCAAACAGCGAATCGTACCAAAGCACAATCTCTTTGGCGTGTTCATAATTGCCGGAAAGCAGGGCTCGCGGTACCTCCCCCGCAAGGCAGGCGGAAAGGCAAACCAGCCCCTCGCTGTGCTTTTGCAGCAGCTCTTTGTCGATGCGTGGCTTTGAATAAAACCCTTCGGTAAAGCCCCTGGATACAATTTGAATAAGGTTGCTGTACCCGGTGGCATTTTTACAAAGCAATACTAAATGGTTGTTGCCGTCGATATGGCTTACCTTGTCAAAGCGGGAACGGGTGGCCACATATACCTCGCACCCAATAATAGGCTTTACCCCTGCCGCCTTTGCCGCCTTGTAAAAATCCACACAGCCGTACATAACGCCGTGGTCGGTAATGGCAACTGCACTTTGCCCTATTTCTTTTACCCTGTCCATCAGCCCGTCAATTCGGCTGGCGCCGTCCAACAAACTGTATTCGGTGTGCAGGTGTAAATGAACAAAAGGTTTGCTATCAGCCATAGAAATCCTTTCTGTTTACTGTTCCCGTTTGGAACGCTCAGGTATTCGTTTGCAGCTTTTCGGCAATTTGAAGTATTTTTTTATAACGGTGGCTCAAACCAGATTTGCTTACAGGCTGGGGCGACACCGCCGCCAGCTCTGCAAGAGACAATTCAGGGTACTTTTCCTTCAGCGCAACCGCCTCCTGCAAGGGCGGGGAAAGCGCCTGTAAAGCGTCATGCCTTTTCAGCGTTTGAATTGCCTCGGTTACCTGCATAGAGGCCGCCACAATTTTGTCTATGTTTGCGCTTTCGCAGTTGGTAATGCGGTTTGCTTTGTTGCGAAAGTCTTTGTATACCTTCTGGCTCATAATTTCCATAGCGGCCCTTGTGGCCCCCATGTAGGTTAAAATGTCTTCTATTTGGCCGCTGGCTTTAAAATACAGCACATTCAGCCCGTTTCGCACAGTGCGCTTGGAAGCAAACCCTTTTTCGTCGAGTAAGGCCGCAAAATCCTTCAGCACCTGAAAACGGCTGCTCACAAATTCCAGCGCATAGCCCTTGGCGGGGTTTACAACCGTGCCACAACACAAAAAAGCGGCCGTGGTAAACCAAGAAAAGCAGCCATCGCAGTTGAAGTTGTCGGAATGAATTCGAACCGCCGTTTCTTCCCCGGTATGACCAAATGTTGCCAGCATTTTTTCCACTTCGTAGGGGTCTTTTACCGCAAACTCATACAAAGAGGAGCTGCCGCCCCCCTTTGCCGTAACGTTGCCTTCTATTCCGGCAGCCAAAAACACCGCCTTGGCCCATTGGGCAATAAAAGGGTTTTCGGTGTGCAGTACCACGCCCTTGGTGTCAAAAGAGCGGCCAAAGCAGGCAATTCCATAGCAGGCCGCCACCACGCAGCTGGGGTTGCGCGGCTCTTTTTTGCATATTTCCTGCTTTACCTGCCGGGAAAAACTCATACATCCTCCAGAATTTTAATGGCCGCTTGAGTCGCTTTCAGGTTCCGCCTTTACAACACGAATTTCTTTCTCCAGCAAAAACCCGGTTTCAGCCAATACGCGCTCCGATACCTCGTTTGCAAGTTGTAAAACCTGCCGGCAGGTTGCATTGCCAAGGTTTACAATAAAACCGCAGTGCTTTTGGCTGATGGCCGCATCCCCAACGCGAAAGCCCCTTAGCCCGCATTGGTCAATCAGCGCGCCTGCAAACGCCCCCTGGGGCCTTTTAAACGCGCTGCCCGCGCTGGGAAGCTCAAGGGGCTGCTTTTCGGTGCGGCTGGCCATATTCTTTTGCATAAGCGCCCGTATGGCTTGTTTGCTGCCCGGCTGCAAACAAAAGCTTGCGCTTATAATAACCCAGGGCTTTCCCTGAAATACCGATTGCCGGTAGCCCAACTCCAGCTGTTCTTTTTGCAGCACCACTTCGTCGCCCTGCTCGTTCAGGTAACGCACGCTTGCAACAACGTCTTGTATCTCGCCTCCATAGGCGCCGGCATTCATAAAAACAGCCCCCCCTACCGACCCGGGTATTCCATAGGCAAATTCCAGGCCGGTAAGCGCTTCATCCAGCGCGTATTCGCACAGCTGCTGCATGGCCACCCCGGCCCCCGCTTCCAAAAGGCCGTTTTGGTACCCCAGCCGGCTAAGCGCTTTCTCGGTGGAAACAACAACACCGGCATATCCGCCGTCTTCAAACAAAACATTGGTTCCGTTGCCCAAAATAAAACAGGGAATGCCCGCATTTTGAGAAAACAAAGCCGCCTCTTTTAGTTGTTGCACGGTTTGTGGTATGCAAAACACGGCGGCACTGCCGCCAATATGAAAAGAAGTGTGGTTTTTTAATGGCTCATCAATAGAAAAAGGAATTTTTCGCTTTGTAAAATATTCAATTGCCGCTGCAAAATTTGGCATTGTTCTTTCCGCCGTATCTGTTTTAGTTGCAACCGGCCCTATGCAAATTTAAAAGAACCGGTTTTCAGTTTTCCCTTTATTCTTTGTACAATTGGCTTGTTGTGAAGGGCCAATTCCCCCAGCAGCCGCTCCATGCTGGAATTGATTACCAGTTCTTCGGGAAAATCAATTTCCTTTAGCATAGCCAGCACCCCCGCACCATTGCCAAGGCCATAGGTAGAGTGCGCGTCTGAATTCACGGCTACTTTGGTGTTGTTTTTCTTGCAGCAAAGGGCCAGTTGGCGCATATTCTCTTCATTGCCGGGGCGCACAACCGCCGAGTTTGCGTTTAGCTCCACAACCTTATTGCCCGCGGCAAACGCCTTGGTAACAAGGTCGTAATCATACAGGTACTGCCGCTGCTCGGAATGGCCAATCATATCCACAAGGGGGTTTTGTGCCACCGCAAGCCACATTGCCGTGGCCTGTTCATAGCGCAAAGAGGCAATACAGCTGGAATGCACCGAGGCAATCACCCAGTCCAGCTTTTCAAGAATTGCGGGTTCAAGGTCTATGTTGCCCTGCGGGCTCATTACATTCGCCTCGGCGCCCTTCAGCAATAGAAAATCGTTCTGTATAATATCGGGCAAACGAACAAGGTTATTAAAATACCAAACATGGGGTGAATCCGGCACTCCCGGCGCATGGTCGGTAACTGCCATGGCCTTCAGGCCAAGCTTCAAAGCCTCTGCCGTCATTTCATTCAAAGAGGAAAAGGCGTGTGTAGAGGCAATGGTGTGTGTGTGCAAATCTGCAATTAAGTTCATTTCCCGTCCTGTCTTTGCTTTGTATGGTGCCCGCTTAAATAAGTGTGCTGGTTTCGCCGGTAATATCGTTTTTAAGGCCCAGCTGGCCCAACAGCTCCATGGCGGCATTATAGCCCATGGCCTTTTGCCGGTTGTTGATAGCCGCAATTTCCAAAATAACGGCAAGGTTGCGCCCCGGCATAACCGGAATAACCGTTAAGGGCACCTTAAGGCCAAGAATATCAATGGTGTTGTTTTCAAGCCCTGTACGGCTGTAGTTCTTGTGCTTATCCCAGGGCTCCAGCTCTACCACAAGGTCTATTTTTTCACTGTTTTTAACGGCGCCGGTGCCAAAAATGCGGGCAACGTTGATAATGCCAATGCCGCGCAACTCAATAAAGTGCCGAATATTTTCCGGTGCCTGGCCCACAATGGTGCGGTTGGAAACCCGCCGAAGCTCC
Organism: Oscillospiraceae bacterium; assembly: GCA_047973285.1. Classification (GTDB taxonomy): domain Bacteria; phylum Bacillota; class Clostridia; order Oscillospirales; family Ruminococcaceae; genus JAAYCI01. The sequence continues at coordinate 8,272 of JBKEBR010000094.1, forward strand.
ACTGCATCGTCGGCAATTAAACGGTGGCCGCGTTTTAACAGCTCCACCGCGGTTTCGCTTTTGCCAACCCCCGAATCGCCAAGAATTAAAATGCCTTCGCCGTACACCTCCACCAAAACCCCGTGGCGGGTAATGCGCTGTGCCAACTCCACGCTCAGCAAAGATATTACCCCGCTCATAAAACTGGAGGTTGCCTCCAAAGTACTGAGGACAGGCACACCGTATTCCTTGGCAAATTCCAAAATTTCATCAAAGGGCTCAAGCCCGCGGGTAATAACAATGGTGGGGGGCTTTGTGCTGAACAACGCGCGCAAACGCCTGCGGCGCTCTTCTTTGGAAAGCCCTTCCAAATACCCCATCTCGGCATTTCCCAATATTTGAATTCGGGTGGGG
>JBKEBR010000095.1:0-2522 GCA_047973285.1 Oscillospiraceae bacterium
AAAAAGGGTGGGCCGGTTATGAAAAAGTATGATTTTGTGGTTAGCGGGTACATTGTGGCAAACCAGTTTCTGCGGGTAAGCAGCCTGCCGGAACCAGGAATAACCGCCTGGGTAGCCAATTATGATTATGAAACAGTCTATTATGGCGGGCCGGGTTTTAATATTTCGTATTGCCTTGCAAAGCTTGGCTGCCGGGTTTTGCCCATGCTTTCTTATGTAAGCGCCGATAAGCGAGAAGAAATAGATGCTCTGTTTGCCGCTGTTCAGGCAAGCACAAAAGCGCTGGAAGCCCCCCTGCCTGGGGCGGCCGGGGTAGCCATAATGCTGCAAGACGATGAGAAAAGGCACATGACGCTTGCCTGCCGAAACAGCCAGGGCATGAAGCCCCCGCCGCAGCGGGAAATGCCGGACCAATATTTTTCCGACAGCCAGTATGCCATTCTCACCATATCGCTGCCTCAAAATGTACCGCTTTTTCTTGCGAAGGTTAAACAAAATAATGTCCCTCTGGTTTTTTCTATGCGGGCAGATGAAAAAATTTTTCCCAAAGAAATTCTTTGGGAAGCGTTGGAAACGGCCCGGCTTATTTTTATGAATGATACCGAAGAAGAATATTTGGAGGAAATGTTTGGCCCCGGCTTTATAGAAAAAATTTTTGCCCTTGGAAAAGCCGAGGTGGTTGTAACAACCCTTGGAAAAAGTGGGAGCATTGTTCGGCAAAAAAAAGAGGGGGCCATACAAACACTTGAGGTGCAGGCCACAAGGCCGGAAACCATTGTGGATACACCCGGTGCGGGTGATGGTTTTGTAGCGGGGTTTATGGCCGCATATCTGCAAAAAAAGCCCTTAACCCTTTGCGCTCAGTACGGCAGCACGGTTTCTTCTTTTATTATTGAGCAAACGGGCAGCATAGAAAATGCCCCGGCTTTTGCAGCGGTGAAAAAGCGCAATGCCAAAAGAGAAGACGCCATAAAGGAGTAGGAATATGAATATTGTTGACCGCATGAGGCAGGGTGAAAAAATTATTATTGGCATGGTTCATTGCCGCGCGCTGCCGGGCACACAGCATTACAATGGCGATATGGGCGCCATTATTGCGGCCGCTGTGGCCGACGCCATTGCGCTGGAGCAGGGTGGCGTTGACGCGGTGATGGTGGAGAACAGTTTCGATTCCCCCAGCGCCGAAACGCTGGACACTGCCCAGGTGGCGGCTCTGGCGGCCATTGCCCGCGAGGTGCGCAACAGTATATCCCTTCCGCTTGGGGTGGATGCGGCCTTTAACGACTATAAGGCCGGGCTTGCCATTTGTGTGGCCTGTGGGGGTTCGTTTATTCGCTGCCCGGTATTTGTTGACACGGTTGTTTCCGGGGTGGGTATACTTTCCCCCTGCAACAGGCAGGCCACCCTTTACCGCAAATGGCTGGCGGCCGGTTCGGTGGCTATTTTAGCCGATATACAGGTAAAGCACGCCTATATGCTGCAGCCGGAAATTCCCATCGAAGAATCTGCGGCGTGGGCGGTGGCCCGGGGGGCCGATGCTGTTATTGTAACCGGTGCTTCCACCGGGCAGCAAACGCCTAAAGAACAGCTGACCCGGGTGAAAGATGCGGTTTCCGTGCCGGTGGTTGCGGGCAGCGGCGTAGATGATGAAACTGCGGCCGAACAGTTGGCAGTTGCCCACGGCGCTATTGTCGGCTCTTTTTTCATGGGGGGAGGTTATTTTGAAAACCCGGTTGACATGGGCCGCGTAAAATGCCTGATGCGGAAGGTTAAAAATTGAAAAATGGAGGAAGCATGGAAAAATTCAACCTTATTTACTATATCAACATGGGATACCCTTCTATTGAATATTCGCTTGAAAAGGCAGAGCTGTATCTTTCCAACGGGGTAAAGGCCCTTCAGTTCGACCTGCCCTCGCGCAACCCTTATAGAGAAACACCGTTTGAAAAGGAGCGCATGGCCTATGCCTTTGGCCGCTACAAAAGCTATGAACCCTTTCTGGTTGCGCTGGAAAAATTTCGCGGGCAACACCCAAACTTCGAAATGCAGATGGTTTCTTATGAAGATGTAATTTTAACCGTTGGCACACAGAGTTATATTAAATTTTGCAAAGACAACAATATTAAAATATGCCGCATATCGGGTGATGGTGTAATTGAATTTGCACGCAAAGTTTTAAACGGCGCAGGCATTGACACACTTACATTTATTGACTACAACATGCCGGATTCCGACATTGAATTTGCCAGGCAAACCGGGCGCTCGGTAATGCTGCGAAATGTGCGCGCCGATATGGCACCCCGGCAAAGCCTTGAGGGTTGGGGCGAGCGCATTCGGTTTTTGCGGGAAAAAGGTATTTCCGCAGATATTTATGCAACGGCGGGCATTACCTGTGGCGCCGATTTGCTTGAAGCCAAAAGTTCGGGGGCAAAGGGGGCCTTTGTGGGCAGCTGTTTGATGAAGCTGTGGAACAATGAAAAAGAAACGCTGGCACTTCTGAAAGAATTGGAAGAAGCTGCCAA
>JBKEBR010000096.1:0-1932 GCA_047973285.1 Oscillospiraceae bacterium
CAGCGGTGGAAACCAGCAAAAAGTGGTGCTGGCCAAATGGCTGTTTTCAGACTCGCGCATTATTATTTTTGATGAGCCTACCCGCGGCATTGATGTGGGAGCAAAGCGGGAAATTTACGAAATTATTAACGAGCTGACGGCGGAAGGAAAAGCGGTAATTGTTATTTCTTCTGATATGGAAGAAATTATGGGCCTTTGCGACAGAATTCTTGTTTTATGCGAAGGGCGCGTTACCGGTGAAGTTGGGAAAGAGAACTTTTCACAAAAACTTATAACCGAATGTGCAGTAGGGGGAGTAGAAAATGAGTAAACCCAGTTTACAAAGAAGAGTTGTCAATATAGTCAACAACATGGGGGCGTGGTTGATTATTCTGGTTCTCTTTGTTGTTATGACCATTACACGCGGCGACAAGTTTTTGTCTATAGATAATATTTTGAACGTATTTCGGCAGGTATGCGTTGTTTCCATTGCAGCCTTGGGTGTTTCCTTTGTTGTGCTGGGGGGCGAAATAGACTTAAGCAGCGGAATGAACGCCACCTTTGCAGGCTGCAATGCCGCACTGCTTATCACACGCGCAGGCATTCCCATGTGGCCAGCCATTTTTATAGCTGTTATCATTGGGGCGGTTATTGGAACTGTTTCCGGCCTGGTGGTTACCTATTGGAAAATACCCTCTTTTATTGGAACACTGGGCATGCAATATATGGTGCAGGGCTTCATTTTAATTACCACCAACAGCATGCCGGTTACAGGGCTGCCAGACGCATTTTTATACCTTGGGCGGGGCTATATTGGTGGCATCATTCCGGTGCCGGTAATTATAATGCTGGTTTTTTATATTGTGGGTGCCTTTGTCCTTAAATACACAACCTTTGGCCGTTCGGTAATTGCTGTGGGTGAAAATGCCGAGGCCTCCATTTTGTCGGGTTTAAGGGTGAATTTCACCAAGGTTTTAATGTTTGCCATCGGTGGGTTTTGCGCCGCCTGCGCAGGTATTGTTATGACAGCTCGCCTTTCTTCGGGGCAGCCCAGTTCGGGCGCAGATATGTCGCTGCAGGCCTTGGCGGCTGTTTATATAGGAGGCACCTTCAAAGGCAGCATGCTGAATACCCTTGCAGGCGCTTTGGCGTGGGGTTTTGTTAACAACAGCCTCAATCTTCTTAGCGTCAACGCCTATTGGCAAAAGGTAGCACTGGGGGCAATCATTGTGGTAGCGGTTTTGTACGACTCTATTCGGGCTAAACTGTCCACAGGAAAATAATGGGTTTACAACTATTTACACATAGGAAAGGCAGATTTATATGAAAAAAAGGGCTTATATTTTTTACGGCGGTTGGGATGGGCACGAACCGGAGCTGGTGAGCAGACGTTTTAAAAAGATGCTGGAAAATGAAAACTTTGAGGTGATTTGCGAGGACACACTGAACCACTTGGAAGACGAAGAGTTTTTAAAAACCATGGATTTAATTGTTCCCTGCTGGACCCAAGGTGAGTTGGAGGATAAATGTTGTTTTCCTGTAACCGAAGCGGTGCTTTCAGGGGTGGGAATTGCCGGGTGCCATGGCGGTATGTGTGATTCTTTCCGCTGGAGCGTGGAGTGGCAGTTTATGACGGGCAGCCAATGGGTTTCCCACCCGGGCGATAAATGGCAGCATCATGTTTCCCGCCTGAATGATGAAAATCTGGCATATTTGCAGCACCGTTTTCCGGAAAGCGCGGTAGATGGAGCTTTCTGGACCAATTATGAAGTGAATTTTAAAAAGCAGTCATCTTCGCCCATTGTAAAAGGTCTCGAGGACTTTAAGGTTCATACCGAACAGTATTACCTGCATGTAGACCCCTGCATTGATGTCCTGGCCAGCACACGCGTAAATACCCAGGGGCCGCACCGGGAAAATGGGGTGGTGGAAATGCCAGTGGTATATACCAAG
>JBKEBR010000097.1:0-1745 GCA_047973285.1 Oscillospiraceae bacterium
CAGTTCTTCATAATCGGTAGATTTTAAAAGGTAGTCGGTGCATTTGTACTGCAAGGCCTTTCGGGCGTATTCAAATTCTTCATAGGCGCTGAACAAAAGCGACCGGGGCTTGTGGGCAAGCTCTGCCTCAAAAAGTTCCCGCGCCAAATCTATTCCGGTCATTCCCGGCATTCGAATGTCGCTCACCACAACATCCACAGGGTTTTGCAACAGGTATTCCAGTGCTTCCCGCGCGCCGGAATACTGGGCCACCACCTGGTAGCCCAGCTTTGCCCAGGGAAAAAACTGGGCAAACCCGCTGCTTATTTCTTTTTCGTCGTCAATAATTACAATTTTGTAAGCCATGGAAAACCCTCCAACACCGCTTGTAGTACAAAAATGCTTTTGCACCTATATGGTACTATCTTACAATATATTGAAAACCTTTGCACACAACAAAAGAAATTTATATAATTTTGAAATATAAAAACGGTAAAAACAGGGGCAACTGCGGTGGTGCGCTGCCCCTGTTTGAATGTGGTTCTATACATTTGGTGTAATGGGTGCAATTGGCGGCTCCCGGCCCCGTATATTGGGCAAAAGCTTTCTTCAACAGCCTAGTGGCCCGCTTGCTTGTGTGCCGTGGGGGTTGCAAACGCCTTTCCCGCCGGTAAAAGGCCCTGGCAGCCAGGGCCGGCTTGCAACGGTTACAGCTTGGGCACAATTGCCTGCGCCTGCTGCTGGGCAATAAGGCAAAGTTCGGCGGCTTTAAAGGCGTGTTCCTGGGTCATGGCGTTTTCGGTGCGGTGCAGGCAGTCTAAAATCAGCTCGCCAAAAAAGGGAAAGCCCACCTGGCCGGAAAGTTCAAAGTGATGTTCACCGGTGCTGTTTACCAAAAACAAATGGTCGCCCGTGGCCTGGGTGGCCACATTCACATATTTGCGCAGCTCAATGGTGCCTTCCGTGCCCAGCAAAAAGGTTCTGCCGTCGCCCCAGGTAGAAAGCCCGTCGGGGGTAAACCAGTCTACCCGGAAATATTGTGTGGCGCCATTGTCGCCAAGCAGCGTGGCAGCGCCCACGGCTTCCAGGCCGGGGTATTCGGGGTGGTTATAGTTGGCAACCTGGCTGCTTATAATGCGGGCGTCTTTTGCGCCGGTAAAAAACAAAAACTGCTCAATTTGGTGGCTGCCAATGTCGCACAGTATGCCGCCGTATTTTTCTTTTTCAAAAAACCAGCCCGGCCTTGTGGAGGCGCTCAAGCGGTGGGGGCCAAGGCCAAGGGTTTGCAGCACCCGCCCAATGGCGCCCTGCTGCACCAGCTGGCCTGCATATACGGCGCTTTCCACATGCAGTCGCTCGCTGTAATACACCATGTATTTGCGGCCTGTTTTCGCCACCGCCTGTTGGGCGCTGGCAAGCTGCTCTAGGGTGGTAAAGGGGCCTTTGTCGGTAAAATAGTCTTTGCCGGCCTCCATCGCCTTCAGGCCCAGGGCACAGCGCTCGCTGGGTACGGCGGCGGCTGCCACCAATGCAACGGTGGGGTCGTTTAAAATTTGTTCCAGGCTTTCGGCAGCTTTGGCCTGGGGGAATTTTTCCAAAAAGGCATTCACCTTTTCAAGGTCGGGGTCGTACACCCATTTCAGGGTGGCGCCCGCTTCGGTAAGGCCGTTGCACATGCCATAAATGTGGCCGTGGTCCAGCGCGGCGGCGGCCACTATAAATTCGCCCGGCTTTACTACGGGGGCCGGTTTGCCCTTGGGGGCATA
>JBKEBR010000098.1:0-2204 GCA_047973285.1 Oscillospiraceae bacterium
CTGGCAACGGGGGAATACCTGGCCCTGCTGGACCACGATGACGTATTGGCCCCCAGCGCCCTGTTTGAAATGGCAAAGGCGGCGCAGCAAACCGGGGCCGGTTTTTTGTACAGCGACGAGGCCTTGTTTTCGGCCAGCATTCTGCGCCCGTCGGTGGGGCATTTCAAACCGGATTATTCCCCCCAATATTTATTGTGCTGCAACTATATAGCACATTTTACCGCCTTTAAAAAAGAGCTTTTTGAAAAGGTGGGGGGCTTTCGGCCCGCTTTCGACGGCAGCCAGGACCACGATTTGTTTTTGCGGCTGCTGGAGGAGACAGGCGGTGCGGTGCATATTCCCAAGGTGCTGTACTACTGGCGGCAGCACGCGGGCAGCACCAGCACAGGGGTGCAGGCAAAGCCCTATGTGCGCGAGGCCGCCCTTCGGGCCATTGACGGGCACTTGCGGCGCATTGGCGTAGCGGGAAGGGCGGTGGACGGAAAATTCCCCAGCACCTATAAGGTGGAGTACACCGTGCAGGGGCAGCCGCTGGTTTCGATTGTAATTCCCAATTACGAGCATGTGGAAGACCTTGCCAAGTGCCTCGCCTCTATTTATGCAAAAACCACCTATGCCAATTTTGAGGTGGTGGTGGTGGAAAACAATTCCCAAAAGGCCGCAACCTTTGCCTTTTACGAGGAAATACAGCAACAATATGCCCGCTGCCGCGTGGTAACCTGCCCACTGCCGCAAGGCTTCAATTTTTCTACCATTTGCAACTTTGGGGCGCAGAGCGCCGCGGGCGAATACGTTTTGTTTTTGAACAACGACATGGAGGTAATTGCCCCCCGCTGGCTGGAAGAGATGCTGGGCCTGTGCCAGCTAAAACAAACCGGCATAGTGGGCGGTATGCTGTATTACCCCGATGACACCGTGCAGCACGCGGGGGTAATTGTGGGCCTTGGCGGGTATGCCGGGCACAGCCATAAATATGCCCGCCGGGGGCGCTCGGGCTACATGTTCCGGCAGGCCTGCGTGCAGGAGCTGAGCGCCGTTACCGGCGCCTGCCTGATGGTGAAGAAGCAGGTTTTTGAAAAGGTAAAGGGCTTTGACGAGCAGTTTGCCGTTGCCTATAACGATGTGGATTTTTGCCTGCGGGTGAGGCAGGCCGGGTACAGCGTGCTGTTTACCCCCTATGCCGAGTTGTACCATTACGAAAGCAAAAGCCGCGGCAGCGATGAGAGAGGCCCGGCGAAGCAGCGCTTTACCGAAGAGCAGCGGCTTTTAAAGCGGCGGTATGGCAGCGAGCTTTTGCAGGACCCCTACTACAACCGCAGCCTTACCTATGACCGGGAAGATTTTTCTGAAAACGACGTATTGCCGGAGGTGTAGAAAGTATGCTTTGCAGAGTGGAAATGCCGACAAATGAACAAACCTATGGAAGATTTTACCGTTACCAAATGCTGCGCGGCGGCGCACGGGGCAACATTATTCTGCTGCCCATTGTATTGATAGGGGCGGGCGTGCTGCTTTGGTTTTCGGGCAACAACAGCCTGCTTGCCTTGGCGCCTGTTGCGCTTGCGCTTGTGTATGTGTGGTATTCACTGTGGCTGAAGCCGGGCATGACCTTTCGCAAAAAAGGCGGAATTGCCATGCAAACCGAGGTTTATATTTTTACTGAAACCGGCTATACCCGCAGCGTGCGCAACGAAGAGGGCGGCCTGCCGGACAATACCTCCGGCCGGTACGACGGGCTGCACAGCGCGGTGGAAACCGGCAAAGACTTTTATTTATACACCTCGCCCAAGCAGGCCTACCTGGTGGACAAGGAATATTTTACCAAAGGCGGGCCGCAAGAATTGCGGGAGAGCCTGCAAAAAGCTTTGGGCAGCCGGTTCAAGGGCAAAAAGTAACGATGCAGGGCATTGCCGGCCTGCGCGGGTGTTCGAATGAGTTTATTTTGACAGGGCGAGCTTTGCCGGCGGCGGCCCGGGCTATGAAGAGGGCCCTCAGGCGGGCCCTGTGTATTTAAAATTTTTTTTGAAACAAGAGCAGCCGGCCCCCAGGTTCACTGGGGGCATATTGATGTGCCGGGGGTGAACCGCTGTTACGGAGGCCTGCCCGGCAGGCAGCAGCCCATATTTTTGTGGAATAAGCGGGGGAGATTCCGTTTTGAACCCCGTTTATTTTTGGCTCTTTTTTAAAACAATGAAAACTGTGCA
>JBKEBR010000099.1:0-2079 GCA_047973285.1 Oscillospiraceae bacterium
AATGTATATTTCGCGCTTCGCCGGGTCTTTCGAGCGGCAATCCACAAATTTCTGCACTCGGTTGGCAATGTCCATTTGTGTCGCAATTGTTTTTTTCAGGCTTTGCCGCGTTTTTTCTGCATGCTCCCGGCTTTGCTTGTTTATCAGCACCTGCTGGGCAATTTTTTGCGCCTCGTCGGGGTTTTCAATAAAATATATTTCGAGGTTCTGTTTTAAGAATTCTGTCATTGCCTGGGCAATAAAACGGTTGGTAATTGCTTTTTTGGTTTGGTTTTCGTAGCTTGTAACGGTAGAAAATGATGAGGAAATATACACCAGGCAATCCTGTATATCGGTAAAGCCGATGCGGCTTTCATCTTTTTTATACATGCCCTTTTGGCGCAAATAGGCGTCTATTTGGTTTGTAAAGGCAGTTTTAACGGCCCGTTCCGGGCTGCCGCCGTGTTCCAAAAAGCTTGAATTATGGTAATATTCCAGCATTTGCACCTTGTTGGAAAAACAGAAGGCGGCCGACATTTTCACCTTATACTCCGGCCTGTCCTCCCGGTCGCGGCCGCTGGCGGCCGCCGAAACAGAGACCACCGGGGTAAAGCTATCTTCCCCGGCCACCTCCTGCACATAGTCTGAAATTCCGTTTTTATAAAAAAATTCCTGTTTTTGCGCCCCTTCGGCAGCGGTTTCATCCACAAACTCAAAGGTAATGCCTGCGTTTACAACCGCCTGCCGTTTTAAAATGTCTGTAAACCATTCGCCGGGCACGTTGATATCGGTAAAAACGTCCAAATCCGGCTTCCAGCGAATAACCGAGCCTGTGCGCTTAAAGCGTGTTTCCTCCGCTTGAAGGCCCCCCACATTGTTCCCCTTTTTAAAATCCAGGTGATAATGCTTACCGTCGCGGTATACATCCGCCGCCATCCATTCGCTGGCGTACTGGGTTGCGGTAAGGCCCAAACCGTTCAAACCAAGCGAATATTCATAGCCTTCCCCCGCGTTGTCGTACTTACCCCCGGCGTACAGCTCTGAAAAAACAAGCTCCCAGTTGTAGCGGTCTTCAAGTTTATTGAAATCTACCGGAATGCCCCGGCCAAAATCTTCCACGCAAAAGCTGCCGTCGCGGTATTTGGTTACAACAATGCGCTCGCCAAAACCCCCGCGCGCTTCGTCGATAGAGTTGGACAGTATTTCAAAAATTGCATGCTCGCAGCCTTCTAAACCGTCGGAACCGAAAATAACGCCCGGGCGCTTGCGCACACGGTCGGCTCCTTTCAGGCTGGTAATGCTTTCGTTGTCGTATATAGAAGAATTTTTTGCCATTTGCAAGCTCCTTTGCAGGGGTTTACCAATTTTATAATTGCACAATTAAACTGAATTTTCAAGAATAATCTTTTGCACCAATAATCTCCGCCGGAAGGCACAGGCCGGCGGAGATTAGCGGTTGTTTGCTTATTCTGTTGGCTTGCTGTTGAAGGGGTTTTCAGCCGGATTTATATCGTTGGAAAACCCACTACCCACGGTACTGCCGCCTGCATTTTCAAACACGGGGTTCGCATTTTCCTTCACAGCGGGCGCCTCTTTTTCGGCAGGCTTTCCCGCCGGTGCAGCGGTGCTTTCCATTGGCGGAAGAGTGCCGCCCTCCATCAAGATCCGAAAATCATCGCCGGAAATTTTTTCTCTTTCCAGCAATGTTTTGGAAATAAGGTGAAGCTGGTCCATGTGTTCTTCCAGAATGTTTTTCGCGGCTTCAAACGCCTCGTCCATCATTTCCCGAATTTCGCTGTCAATTTGGCTGGCAACCTCTTCGGAATAATGGCGCCCGCTGCTAAAATCTCTGCCCAAAAAGGTTTCGCCCGGGTCGGTATCGTACACAACGGGGCCAAGCCGCTCGGAAAACCCGTACCGGGTTACCATGGAACGGGCCAGGCCTGTGGCGCGCTCTAGGTCGTTGGAGGCCCCGGTGGAAATGTCGTCCAGCACCAGCTTTTCAGCCACCCGGCCGCCCAGCATAGAGACAATATTTTCCTTCATTTGGGTTTTGGTGCGGAATTGTACGTCTTCTTCGGGGCGGTACATGGTAAACCC
>JBKEBR010000100.1:0-1571 GCA_047973285.1 Oscillospiraceae bacterium
AAAGGTCGGAAATTTCAAACACCGTTTCACGGGCATCCCCCTTCATGGCGGCAATCACCACCTCGGTGCTTTCCTCCCCCACCTTTTTCAAAATTTTCTCCCGCCCTTTGCTAAAGAGGTAGCTGGTGTAGCTGCCCTCCTGCGGGGTTTGCCTGCGGCCCTCTACGAGGGTATACAGCGCCCGCAGGGTAAACTTTTGCCGGGTTTCATCCTGGTACAGGGTTTCAAAAAAGCAGCTTTCGGCCCCGGTGTGGCAGGCGGGCCCCTCTTTTATAACCTGCACCACAAGGGCATCGGCGTCACAATCGGCCTTTACCGAAACCACATGCTGCACATTGCCGCTGGTTTCGCCCTTGCGCCAAAGCTGCTGCCTGCTGCGGGAATAAAAGCAGGTGCGTTTTTCGGCCAGGGTAATGGCAAGGCTTTCGGCGTTCATGTAGGCCACCGTAAGCACCTCGCCGGTGGCAAAGTCTTGCACCACGGCGGGCACAAGGCCCTTTTCGTCAAAGCGAATCGCGCTGATTTCCATAAAAATCTCCTTCATAAGGGTTGTTGTTTTACAGCCGCATGGCAATGCCCTGCCCGGCCAGAAATTTTTTGAGGGCGGGGATGGTTACCTCGCGGTAGTGGAAGATGGAGGCCGCAAGGCCCGCGTCCATACCCGGCAGCTCGAACAGGCTGGCAAAGTGCCCGGGGCTGCCCGCCCCGCCCGAGGCGATGATGGGCAGGGATACGGTTTGCGCCACCTGCCCAAGCAATTCCAAATCGAAGCCGTTTTTCACCCCGTCGGTGTCCATACTGTTTACCACAATTTCGCCCGCGCCCTCGGCCTCCCCTTTTTTTGCCCATTCCAGCGCGTTGATGCCGGTATCCACTCGGCCGCCCTTGGCAAAAATATGAAAAGCGCCGTTCACCCGCTTTATGTCCATGGAAAGCACCACGCACTGGCTGCCGTAGCGGCGGGCGGCGCTTTGAATGAGGCCGGGGTTTGCAATGGCGCCGGAATTGACGCTTACCTTGTCGGCCCCGCATTTCAGCACCCGGTCAAAATCCTCGAGGGCGTTTACCGCGCCGCCCACCGTAAGCGGAATGAACACCTGCGAAGCCACCCGCTTTAAAATATCGGTGAAAATGCCGCGGCCTTCGGCCGAGGCGGTAATGTCGTAGAACACAAGCTCGTCGGCACCCTGGCTGTTGTAAAAGGCGGCCAGCTCTACCGGGTCCTCCACGTCGCGCAGGCCCTCAAAGTTTACACCCTTTACCACCCGGCCGTCGCGAATATCAAGGCAGGGAATAATTCGTTTTGCAATCATGTGCGCTCCCTCTTTCCACTGTGTGCTTTGCCGCCTGTTTAAACTGTAAACGCGGGTTTACAGGGCCGTTTCTATGGCTTCGCCCAGGTGCAGCGTTCCGGCGTACAGGGCCTTGCCCAGTATGGCCGCATACAGGCCCATGGCCCGCAGCTCTTTAATTTCCTGCAACGAGGAAACCCCGCCCGAGGCGGTAATGTGCAGGCCGCTTATTTCCGCAAGGCGGCTGTAGGCGCCCAAATTGCTGCCCTTGCCGGTGCC
>JBKEBR010000101.1:0-26943 GCA_047973285.1 Oscillospiraceae bacterium
GTGGGCTTGCAGCAAAGAACCATTTCCGCTTTCAGCACTAAATCGGCACCGGCGGTGCCGCTGTACGCCAGCAGCGCAACAGAAAAATGCTCCCCGCCGGCGGCAGCGGAAAGCAGGGCAGCCGTGTGGTTCACGTCCATTCCCTGTACAACCTCGCCATTTATATACAGCAGCATTTGGGGGTTGGTTGCGTCCCACTGGCCTTCGCGCCCGGTGGTTACGCGCAGCTCTACCCAGCCGCCCTGCCATTCGGCCGGAATTTCCAGCTCTGCCCGGAACCAGCGGTGGGCGCCCTCGCCATGCCATACCTCCCCGCGGCGGTACACAGGCCAGGGTGTGCAGTCTTCGCAAAAGCCCTCGGGGCTGTTGCCCTCTTTTATTTTAAACCCGGCCACAGGCAGGCGCGCCTTTTCCACAAGCCCGGCCAGCACCTGCGCCGTTTTTTCTCCCCGTTCCAGCGTAAAAAACATATCCATGTGCATGCTTCACCCCATATTAGTATTGTTGAATTTTTATCTTCGGGTTTTGCACCCCCCGGGGCGGCTCCACCTTTATTTCCACACCGGCCGGCGCGCTTATTTGCACCAAAAAAGCTTGCTCAACAAATTCCCAGCGCACCTTGATATACCCCCGCACAGTGGGAACCATCCCCTCGGCCCAGGCAAGGCCGCAGGGGTTGGGCGATATAACGGCGGCGGCACAGCCCGCCCCCTGCAGGTTTGCACCCAGCAGGTATTTGCCGAACAAATAGCAGGGCGAAGCCGACCAGGCGTGGCAATGGCTGCGGGTGGGGCGGTGCGGATCGAACCCCAGCAGGGTTTCCCAGCAGGTGGTGTCGCCATGGTACACCATGGTGCCCCAGTGCTTTCTGATATCCTTTAAAAACAGCTCGTATTTGCCCCGGGCCGCCAGCGCCTCGTAATAGAAAAAGGCGGCGAAGGGGCTGCCAATATCTACAAAATGCGGCGGCCTGTTTACAAGGTAAGAAAAAACAATTTCTTTTTTGCTTTCGGGTACGCACCCGCAAAGAAGCAGCACCGAATGGGTTTGCAGGCTTACCACCTGGCTTTGCCCGCCCTGCCGGCGAATGCAGTCTACATAGGCCTGCTTTTCCCCGTTCCAAAAATGCCTGTCTACCGCCTGCCGCAGCAGCGCCGCCCGGTGTTCAAAACCGGGGGCCTGTGCCGCTTTGCCGGCAAGGCGTGCAAGGCTTGCCGTGCTGCACAGCGCCGCCGCCAAAAAGGCATTTTGGTGGGCAACAATTCCTTTAAAGGGCGTGTCCATGGGGGCCCAGTCAAACAGGTTCCAGGCGTCTATTTCCAGCAGGCCGTCCTGGTTTACATACCCCAAAAATTTCTCGGCGGCTTTTTTTACATAGGGGTAAATTTCCTTTGCAAACTCCGTATCCCCCGAGTGCACCGCGCATTCCTCGCAGGAAATCATCCACAAAAGGGCCCAGGCCGTAAGCACAAAGCTTACCCCGGCGGGCACGTGGCATTCTGGCAGGGCCGAGCGCTCCAGCGAAAGGGCGGCCATGCGGCAGTTGCGCTTGTGCAGCTCGTCGGCCCCGAACACATAATTTTGAAAAAGGCTCTCACACCTTTCGTCGCCAATCCACAGCGCCTGCTCGAAGCAGGAATCGATGAAAACATCGTCCAGGCTTTTCAGCAGGGTTGTGCGGGATATTTCCCATATTTTGTTGAGCTGGTCGTCGCTGCAGCGAAAGGTGCCGGGCTCGTCCACCCCAAAGCCCCGCTCCAGCACCTGCACGCGAAACAGCTTTGCCGGGGCAACGTGCCCTTTTCGCACCGTAACCGCCAAATACCGGAAGCCCGCCCTGCGGTGGAAACGGTATACGCTTCGCCTGCCGTTTGCGATATAGGACATTGCATTGTTGAGGTCGAAGGGAATGTCCATGCGCCCGTCAAGGTACATGTACTCAAACCCCAAAAGGTCTATGCGGGTGCCGGCCTCGGCCTGCACCTCTATTTCCACAAGGCCCCCCACCTGCACCCCAAAATCCAGCAGGTACAGCATGTCCTCGCCGCAAACGGGCACAAGGGTGCAGCTGCCGTTTGCCACCGCCATGTTTCTGTCTGCCGGCAGCACCGGCAGCTTATGGTACCGGGCAAAGGCAAGGCGGTAGTTGTTGTTTTCCATATCCACGTCCTGCAAGCGCATCGGCTTTAACCACCGGGAAAACTGCTTTATCTCTTCGGGCCGGGCACATTTCCCAACAGCCAGGTATTCGGGGTTTTGCCAATCCATTTCAAAACCGTCCTGGCAAACAATATTGCCAATGGGCACCTGCTCAAACGGCCCCGCCAAAAGAAAGGGGCTTTCGGCACCGGGGTTAACCGGGTTGCTGAATTGCAGCGGCGCGGGAAATTCCAAATACAGGGCACATTCCAGCCGCTGGTACACCCCCGCGTTGTCTATCAGAATAAGGTTTTGCCCCTTTTGCAGCGAAACTGGCACAAACTGGCGGTCCGGCAAGGGAATTTCCAGCCCGTTCACCACCACGCGGCTGCATTTCATTATTTTTTGCAGGCGCCCCTTTACGGGTTGTGCGCAATGCACCACGGTTGCAAACCAGCCCAGCTGCATGCGGTCTTCGGTGGTGGTGTCGCCCGGGTAAAAGCCCGGCTTAAAATCCAGCGTAAGGCATTGGCCGGGGGTGGAAAGGCGGCTTTTTTCCATAAGGGTTTTGGGGTAGGCGTAGCGGGCCGCCATTTCTTCAATGCCGGAGGGGCGCATGCAGGAATACTTCCAGTGCCCTTCGGGCAACTCCTGAGGCAGCTGCCAGCCCTCCTCGTTATAGCCTTGGGTTTTATACCCCTCTTCAAAAAGGCGGGCGTCGTATACCTCTGCCCAGGGCTGGGCTATATTTACCCGGGTTGTGTTTTTGGCAAAGGCGGGGTTTTGAATGCACCGAAAGCTTTTATCGCTTTGTATTTGCAGGGTTTGCCCCTGCCCATGCACCGAAAGGGTTAGCCAAAGGCCGCCTTCGCCATGAATGTACTGCGAGGTGGAGGTACCGTAGTGGTGTACCTCCACCGCAATTACATTGCTGCCCCGGTGCAGCAAAAGGGCAACATCGTAGGTGTCCCACACAATTTGCCGGGGCCAGTTCCGCACCGGCCCCATGCCAACCGCCGTGCCGTTGATGTACACCGTATAGCGCGAGTCTGCGGTTATTTGCAAAACGGCGGAACCCCACCGGGGAAAATCAATTTCAAATTCCTTGCGAAAGCATACCCACACATTTTTTTCAAGCGCATTCGAGCCGTCCCATATCCAGCGCGCGTTTTGCAATTTTTTCCTCCTTTTGCCGCTTTTGCAGGGCGCCTTGCCGTGCCCTGCGCCATCTTGCAGAACTTTAAAACCCTTTTGCCAGGCAACCCGCCCCGGCGGTATACGGCAAAATACCGCCCCGGCCCGCGTTTTCGGCCCGGTTTTTCCGCGCCGCTTGCAAACCCGCCCGGCCTGTTTGTTTCCATAAGCAGGCTTTTTTTAATGTGCCGGGCGGCACTGGCGCAGCCCCATAAGCTGTTGTTTGCTTTTACCGGGCGGCTCAATTGTTTGGCCCGCCGGCAGTTTTTAAGGGTAAAAATATTTTAGGGCTGCTGAGGGAAGCCTTAACGCTTCCGCTGTATTTTGAGCCATCACCCACCGCCAAGGTACCTATTGTTTTCCACAGAAAAAGAGGGCAGCCCGCCCCTTTTTATGCCAAAAGCCTGTTTCAACACAAAAAGGGCACGGCGCCCCCTTTGCAATGGTAATTTTGTTGCCTGCCGTGCAAAGGCCTCTGCCGCTGCCGCCCATTCATTCCGGCGCCTTTACGGGTACACAATTTCCACGGCCCGTTTTTCATCGGCCGAGCAGCGGGCCAACAGGCTTACCGCGCAGGCCTCCAGGCATTCCCGCGTTGTTAAAAGGCCCTTTTTCCCTTCGAGCGCATATTTCAAAAAGCTTTGGAATATATCGGGGGCGGCACACAGCAAAAGCGGCTCTCTCTCATTGTTTTTGGCATTGGAAAGGAAAACCCTGCCGCCCCGGGCCTCCGCCACGCCCAGCGTGCCCACAACGCGCAGCCGGTCGTCCTCGTGGCTGGGGGCCGTGGCGGGGCGCAAATAATCCACCGAAAGGCTGGCGCAAACACCCCCCGCAAGCACAAACTGGCACTGGGCCGTTGCCTCCAGGCTGCCAAGCCCGCCGTTGCCAACAGCCGACTGGTGCGCGTATACCTCTGTAAAAGCGCCCGCGTAAAGAAAACGGATGAGGTCTATTTCGTGGACGCCCACCCAGGGCAAGGTACCCCCATACAGCTGCCTTTCCCGGTAAAAGGCCGGGCGGCTGCCCAGCTTGTACGATTTTTGCAGCTGTATAAGCCGCACCCTGCCTATTTCGCCGCTTTGTATAAGCCGCTTTACCGTATAGGCCCAGGGGTAAAAACGCATGGTGTGCATGCCCCACAAAGCAGCCCCCGAAGCTTCGGCGGCTTTTTGCAGCAGGGCAAGCTGTTCCAAGTTAAAAGCCAGCGGCTTTTCGCAAAAAACATGCATTCCCCGGGCCAGCGCTTTGGCCGCCATGGCGGCATGCCGGTGGAAGGGGCCGTCCACAACCACCACCTGCGGGCAAATTTTTTGCAGCATGCTTCGCCAGTTGCCAAAATAAACCGGCGGGCCAATGCCGGCGCGGGCAAAGGCCGCTTCCATTTTTTCTCTTTGCTCTTCCGGGCAGCAAAAGGCCGCGTATTCGGCCTGCCCTTTTGCCGAAAGGGCCGTTTCCCAGTGCCCCTCGGCGCCTATAATTGCAATTTTTACCGCCACTTGGGTTACCCCTTTTACAGTTTTACCGGTGTGTTTTCGCGGGCAGAATGGTACAACCCAAACAAAAGGTCCATTGTGGGCTTCACGCTTTCCACATCAACACAAAAGGGTGTTTGCTGCTGAATACTTCGGTAAAAATCCCGAATGCAGGAATCGTGCCCTGTGCCCCAATAGGCTTTGCCCAGCATGGCTGCCTGTTCAAAATGAATTTCCTCCCGCCGCCCGTCCTTCCACCAAATTTGAAGGTTCGGGTCCTCCAAGCGAATGCGGCAGTTTTCGCAGTCTATTTCAATAATGACAGGCGGGTTGCCGCTGTACCCCGTTGAAACGTACAGCAGCGCGGCGGCGCCCTCAAACTGAATTCTGGCCTCTACCGTATCCTCTACCTCAATTATTCCGGGCAGGTGGCGGTTGGCAATGGCGGCCGATACCCCTTGGGGCTTGCCCAAAAGCTGCACCAGCAAATCCAGCGTGTGAATGCCCTGATTGATCAGCGCGCCGCCGCCTTCGGTTTGCAGCACGCCGCGCCAGCCGCTTTGCCGGTCATATTCCTCGCCGCGGCTCCAGGTTACAAACGCCCTTGCGCCAAGGGGCCTGCCCGCCCCCCCGCCCGCCAGCAGGCTTTGCGCCAAACGTGTATTGGCATTGTACCGGTTTTGAAAGCAAACCCCCACCCGCACCCTTTCGGCGGCCTCTTTCAGCTGCCGGAAGCCCTGGGGCTGTATATAGGCGGGCTTTTCCACAAAAACATGAACGCCTTTTTCTGCCGCCTGCAAGGCCATGGGCACATGAAGACAATGGGGCGTCAGCACGTGCAGCACATCAATTGGCTCGCTTTCCAGCATGGTTTCCAACGAGAAGTAGGGGCGGCACTGAAACCTTTGGGCAAAGGCTTCGCTTTTTTCCCGCTTTATATCCGCACAGGCAACAAGCGTTGCTTCTTCCATTGCCAAAAGCACATTTGCCTGCACCTGTGCAATTCCCCCACAGCCAACTATTGCCGCTTTCATGGCCTTTCACTCCCCGTTTTACTTCTATTTTGCCAATTTAATGCTTTCCCGGTACTGGCTGGGCGTACAGCCCACCCATTTTTTGAAAACCTGGCTGAAATACCGCGGGTTATGCCCGCAGCCTACCTGGGCCGCCACCTCGTAGATGTTGTCGGTGTTCATTTGGCTTATCAGCTGTTTTGCCCTGCCCATGCGCGCCCTGTTTAAATACGATGAAAACTTTTCCCCTGTTTGGGTTACAAATTGGTGGCTGAAATAATCCACATTTAAAAAAAGCTTTTTTTCGGCTATCCATTTCAGCGAAAGGTTGGGGTCGTCCAGGTTTTCATTGATGTAGGCAATTGCCTCCTTCACATACTCTTTGCAGGAGGCCCGGTTGATGGCGCAGCTGAACAGGCCGCGGGTATATTCCAGTGCAATTTGCTGCACAGCCGAAACACTTTGCACCCGAAACAGTTCTTTTACCGCTGTTTCCAGCTCTTGTTCCTGCCCGTTTTTGGAAAGCCGCACCAGCAGCTTAATGGCAAGCAGCCGGGCAATATCCACATCGAAGGCCGCCCGGAACACTTCGTCCACCATTTTTTCGGCCTGCTCGGGGAAAATTCCGTCAAAAAACAGGTCGCTCCCCTCCACCGCCCCATAGCCGTTTGCCCCCGCAAAGGGATGAATGGAGTAATTGAACTTGTTTCTTTTCTCGTCAATCAACGTTACACGGTCAAACTGCTTCAATTGGGGAATAATCTCCTCCATCAGCACCGGAACCGACTGGTAGCTTACACTGGCAAAATGAAGGGGCGGCAGGCCCGGGAAGGCCTTTTCAAGGCTTTCCCCTATGCGGTGCTTTTGCTGCTCCAGCCGGTTTGCAAAGGGCTCGGGAAGAAAGGTAACCAGCACGTTCTGGAAATAAATAAAGTAGGGGGTTTCGGGCAGTTTTTCGGGCTCCAGAATGGGAAGAAAGCTGTTCATCAGGCCGTCAAGCTGTTCTTCCCTCACAGGGGAAAAGGCACACATGCAATAGCGCTGCTCGGTTTCGCCCAGCACCTGCCGGTACATTTCCAGCACTTCCTCCGCCGAGCCTTCGGCGGTAATCAGGTCTACAAACAGCTTGCGGGTAAGGTTTTGCCCCGGCTTTTCCAAAAGCAATTTCTGCTCCAGCTCAAAATCCTCTTTTTCGCACTGGGCGGCTATTTCGCCAACAAGCTGCTGCACCACATCAATAATCTGCTTTTCGCTGTAAGGCTTAAGCAGGTAGTGCCTTACCCCGCACTGCATTGCCTGCTTGGCAAAATCAAATTCGGCATAGCCCGATAAAATGACAAATTTTATGTTTTTGTCTATCTCCTGCGAGCGCTTGATTAGCTCCAGTCCATCCATACTCGGCATTTTAATATCGGTAAATACAATGTCGGGGTACTCGCCTAAAATCATGTCGTAGGCGTCAATTCCATTGGTACAGGCGCCAATAATTTGAATGCCGTAGCGGCTCCAGTCGATAACCTTCTGCAGCCCCTCCAGAACAATCTGCTTGTCGTCCACAATAATCATTCTCAGCATATTTCTTCCCCCTCCCGCCGTATTTTGGGAATACAAAAGCTTACTTCCACACTGTTCCCGTTATTTTTAAGGGCAAGGCCATATTTTTCGCCGTAAATAAGCTTAATGCGGGAATCGATATTCCGTATGCCAATTCCAAAGCCCTTGCTGGTGGCCTCCGGCCCTTCATATTCCAGAAGGTGCTCGTCAATTACCGTATCGCTGTTGCGCACGCACACATGCAAATACTGGTCCGTCCACACCTGCAGCTCTATTTTGCACACGCCCGGCATTTCCTCAAGGCCATGCACAATGGCGTTTTCCACCAGCGGCTGAATGCTCATTTTGGGAATTAAGCATTGCCCGGCGGCAGGGTCTACCGTTTGGGTAAAAACCAGCCGCTCGCCATACTGAATGGTTTGAATGCCGATGTAGCTTTTCACCATCAGCACTTCCTTGTCAACGGCAATCACGTCGTCCTTTTCGGTAAGGGTAATGCGCAAAAGCCTGCCAAGCCCCTCTGTAATTTGGGAAATTTCGCTTTGGTTTGCAATTTTTGCATACCAGTTGATGGATTCCAGCGCGTTGTAAAAAAAGTGGGGGTTTATTTGCTGCTCCAGCTCCCGAATGCGGTGCTCCTTCAGCAGCAGCATTTTTTGCATGTTGTCCTGCGTAAGCTTGTCGTGCTCCAACACCATAAGGGAAAACCGCCGATGCAGCAAGTTAATTTCGTCTTTTTGCCCGCTGTCCTCCGCGCCGGGCGCCGCAATGGGCACAGGTGCCGGCATGCTGCCGGTTTGGTACCCCTTCATTTTCAGGTTCAGGGTGGCTATACGCCGGGTAATTTGCCGCACAATGGCGTTTGAAACCAGCAGCGCCAGCAAAGACGCCACCACCAGGGCATACAAAATATACGAGGCCGTTTGCAGAATGGAGCGGAATATTTGCTCGTAGGGCACCAGCTCAAAATATTGCAGGCCAACCGGCTGCACCAGGCGGGAAACCACAAAAAAACGCTGCCCGCCAATTTCCACTATGTCAAACTGCCGCTCCCCTTCCTCCAGCGCCGGCAGGTATTCCTCGGGGCCCTGCACGTTGGAGTACACCACCTGCCCCTCGTTCACCAAAAACACTTCCCTGTCGTACCCGTTGGCCGCCTTGTCTACCTCTGCGTTTTTCACCACATGGCGTATGTCTACCCGTATAACAAGAACGCCCAGCTCCCGAAGGTCCATGTTGTCTATTTTTCGAATAAGGCGGGCGCACAAAAAGCTGCCCGCATTCAGGTCGCTTTGAAGCCAAACCGCCTCCCCGTTGGCCTCGCGCACCGCCCGGTAAATTTCTTTTCTTGTCGCGGCGCTCTCCGGCGAGGAGTCCAGCCCAAGGGTGATATCCTGCGTTTCATTCAAAATGGAAATGCTGATAATTTCATTGTTGAAAATGTAAAAGTCGTTTATTTTGCTGCTTATGCTGTTGGTAAGCAGCGAGCGCTCCACGTTGGTGGCCGCCTGCTGAAGGCTTTCCACATTGGCCTGCAACTGCTTGTCCGTCATAATATATTTCGACAAATCGGTTATTGTTTTCAGCTGCACGCCAATTTTTTCAGAGGAATAGGCCATAATTTCGGCCGTTTTTGTATAAAGCTGGGCATTGTAGGCCTCTACCACATGAATGCTGCCCACGGTTGCCCCCATAGCCACCACACAAATAACCAGCAGAATAACAAGCCATATTTTTTGCTGTATGCTCAGGCGGTTGTAAATAAAATGTTTAGCCCGTTTAACCACACCGTTCTCCCTTCCTTATGCCGCTTTTCCACACATTTACTTTATTATAGCGGTTTTCAGAGGGCGCGCACACTGTTTTGGGCGGCGGCGCAAAACAGGGCCTTCCCGGGGGAACGCCCTGTTTTCAGTTATCCCTTAAGGCCGGAGGTACTGATTCCCTCCACCAAATACTTTTGGCAGGTTACAAAAATAATAAAAATGGGAACCAGCGACAGAATGGACATGGCGAACATGGAGCCCCAGTCCGACAGGGAGGACGGATCGGAAAACATGCGCAGCGCCAAAGAAACGGTGTATTTAACAGGGTTGTTCAGGTAGATAAGCGAAGCCAGAAAATCGTCCCAGCGCCACATAAAAGAAAACACCACGCAGGTTACAATGGCCGGCACAATAAGCGGCAGAATGATGCGGCTGAAAATTCCGTACATGCTGCACCCGTCTATGCGGGCAGCTTCGTCCAAATCTCGCGGAATGCCCTGAATAAACTGCATAATTAAAAAGATGAAAAAACCCTGGCCGAAAAAGTAGGGCACTATCAGCGGCAAAAAGCCGCCCACCCAGCCAAGCCTTTGGAAAATAATAAACTGGGGAACCATAATAACCTGGTAGGGCAGCATCATGGTAACCATCATGCACACAAACAGCAGCTTTTTTAATTTAAAGCGGCCCCTTGCAAAGCCGTATGCAATAACCGCAGAAGACAGCGAGGCGCCCACCGTGGCCAGAATGGAAATGATGAAGGAGTTTTTGAAAAAGTTTGAAAAACCAACCCCCGCAAAGCCCTTCCACCCGTTGGCGTAATTTTGCAGGGTAAACGGAACCGGAATAAGGTTGAGCGCATCGCTGAAAATATTCTCGTTCAGCTTAAAGGAAGACGCCAAAAGCCACAGCAACGGGTAAATCATAACAAACCCAAAAAGGCACACAAAAATGTGGTACAGGGCCGTATTGAGCTTGCGTTGTTTAGATATGGAATGCATGTTTATTCCCCTTTTGTTTCGTAATAAACCCATCTGTCGGAACTTTTGAAAAGCAAAATGGTAAACAGCCCCACAATTAAAAGCATAAACCACGCAAGGGCGCACCCGTAGCCCATTTCATAAAAGCCAAAAGACCGCTGGTACATGTACACCGAGTAAAAGAGCGTTGTGTTCAGGGGTTTTCCCTCGGTGATAACGAAAGACTGTGTAAACGCCATAAACCCGTTGATCATTTGCATTACCAGGTTGAAAAAAATAACCGGTGTAAGCATGGGCAGGGTTATTTTGAAAAACTTTTGCAGCCGGCTGCTGCCATCTATTTCGGCCGCCTCGTACAGGGAGGGCGGTATTTGTTTGAGCCCCGAAAGGAAAATGAGCATGGAAGAGCCAAACTGCCACATGGAAAGCAAAATTAACGTCCAGATGGCCGTATCGGTGTTGCCCAGCCAGGAAATTTGGCTGTCGATGCCAACTGCCTGCAAAATGGAATTCACCACCCCGTTTTGGGCAAACAGCCTGCGCCACAAAACCGCCACGGCAATGCTGCCGCCCATAATGGAGGGCAGGTAGAAAACCGCCCGGTAAATGCCCACCGCCTTGGATTTTCTGTTCAGCAGCATGGCCACCACCAGCGCCATAACAAGGCGCATGGGCACCGAGATAAAGGTGTAGTACATGGTAACCCAAAAGCTTTGGGCAAAGGTTTTGTCTTTGGTGAACATGGTGATATAGTTGTCCAGCCCCACAAACTGCGGGGGCGACAGAAGGTCGTACTTGGTAAAGGAAAATACAAGCGAGGCCAGAATGGGAACAAGGGTGAAAGCCAGAAACCCAATAATAAACGGCATTACAAAAACGTAGGACGCTACCTTATCTTTTTTTAAAAAACCTTTAATTGAGTTTCTGGCTTCCAAAATTCATTCTCCTTACTTACGCTGCAGATTTTTGTAAAATTGCGTTTCCTTCTTCAAAGAACTGGTTGCCCGCCTGCTCGCCGGTAATTTGTTTGTACAGAATTTGCTCCAGCAGGGTTTTCAGCAGGGTGTTCACCTCGCCGCTGCCCGCCGGGCCGGCCGGGTCAATGGCTTTGCTGTTTTCTTCCGCCACAGAAACATAGTCGAATGCTTTCTGGCCGGAGGGGGTGGCCGCCTGCTTGCACATTTCGGCAATGTCGGTATTAATGGGCACCCCGCGTTCGGCGTTGAGGGTTTCGTTGGCCAGCTCGGAGTTGGTAAAGAAGCTGATGAAGTCGGCGCAAATATCCTTGTACTGAGATTCAGCCGAAATTCCAAAAGACATGGAGGGTTTCAGGTAAAGCCCTTCCGATACATCGTCGGCCGCATAGGGGGGCATGGTATACCCAAAGTCTTTGCCGGCAATGGTGTCCATGGTTTCCATTTGGTTGGAGAATACAAAGGTGTTCCAGGTTGTGCCGTCCACAATGGGCATTTCCTCCAGCGCGGTGGAGCGCTCGGCCAATTGCTCGGCGGTAACAAGCCAGCCTTCGTTTACGCCTTTTTCATAATAAGAGAAAAATTCAACGGCGGTGGAGGCGTCCGGCATGCCCAGCTTGTGCTCGGCCGCATTGTACAGGGTTTGGTTTTTGCCGCGGGCCACCATGGTAATTAAAAAGTCGTTGTCGCCGTAGGGCAAATAGGTGCGCACCCCGGTTTTTTCGTAAATGGTTTTGGCCGCTGTGCTGAACTCGTCCCAGGTCATTTTTTCATTCAGCGTTACGCCCGCCTGCTCCACAATGTCCTTGTCAAACAGCATTACCGGGGCGTTAAGGCCCAGGGTTATTACATACATGTTGCCGTCTACAAGGCCGCCGGAAATAAAGTTTTCAGGCACCTTGCTCATGTCCAAAGCGCCGCTTTCAATGTAGGGGGTAAGGTTTTCCAGCAGGCCCTTGCTTTGGTACTGGGCCACCTGGGAAATATCCATTTGGATAATGTCCGGCATGGATTTTGCCGCCGCCTGGGTTGCCAGTTTGTCCCAGTAGCCGCTGTAATCCGAAAATTCCGCCTGGAAGGTAACGCCGGGGTTTTGTTCTTCATACATCTTCAAAACAGCGTTGGTTTTGTCGGTTCTGGTTTGGCTGCCCCACCAGCAAATACGAATAACCGCCTCTTCACCGGTACCCGCCGAAGCCTGGCCGCTGCCGGACGCGGCGGCGCTGGACGACCCGCCCGCGCAGGCTGCAAACAGTACCGCCATACAAACCGCAAGGGAAAATGCAAGCAATTTTTTCATTCATAAACCTCCTAAATTTCAATGTTGTCAACGCTGCAACAAACCCTCTCCAAGTGTATTGCAGGTCTTCGATATTTCAATTATATGGCAACCAGTATAAATAACAATCAAAAAAACCTACCTTTTTGTTCACTTTTTCTAGCCCCGGTGCCCGAATGCCTTTACAGCGTTTTCTTTCTTGTTATGATGTTGGTACATGAAAGCCCGCCTGTGCCACCCGCCATGCCCGCGGCCTTCATACACAAAAAAACGGAGGAATGCGCCATGTTTAGAATCAGCTGCTTTGCCGATGAAATTTCAAAGGATTTGGATGTGCAAATTCAAATAATGAAGGAACTGGGAATAAAATACCTGGAACTGCGCACCATTTGGGAGAAAAATGTTTTGCAGCTAACCCTTGCGGAAACAAAGAAATTGAAGGGAATTTTAGATGAAAACGGCCTGAAGGTTTCTTCGGTTGGCTCCCCCATTGGCAAGGTCGACCTTGATTTTGATTTTGAAGAACACCTGCTTTCGCTGTGCAAGGCAATTGCCATAGCAAAAATACTCGAGACAAAATACATCCGCATTTTCTCTTTTTACCTGAACGGGCGGGAAATAGACGCCTGCCGTGAAAAGGTCATTCGCAAGCTTTCGGTTATGGCGGGCATTGCGGCCCAAAACGGCATTGTGCTGCTGATGGAAAACGAGGCGGACATTTACGGCGAGGCCAGCCCCCATTGCCAGGAGCTTTATGAGGCCATACACCACCCCTGCCTGCGCGGCGTAATAGACCCTTCCAATTATGTTGTTGCCGGCGAAGAGCCTTTTGAAAGCCTGAAACGGGTGCACCGCTATATTGAATATGTTCATATTAAAGACTCCATAAAGGGAACAGGCGAAATTGTAGTGGCCGGTACCGGCGACGGCCAAATGCAGCAGGTGTTGGATTTCTTGCGTTACCACGAGGATATGTTTGTTTCACTGGAGCCCCACCTTGCCGAGGCCGGCGTTTCGAAGGGCTTTTCCGGGGAAGAGCTTTTCCGGCAGGACCACGCCGCCCTTACGGCGTTGCTGGCCCGGCTGAACATTGCATACGAATAAGAAAACAAGGAGAAAACTATGGCAATTCGTACCGGTTTAATTGGCTACGGCCGCAACGGAAGCACCATGCATTCCGATTCTATTGAGGCCTCGCCCCTGTTTGAAATGGCCGCGGTATGCGACATAAACACCGAGGCGCTTGAAAAGGCGGCCAAGCGCTTTGCATGCCCAACCTATACAAGCTACCACACCATGCTGCAAACAGAAAAGCTGGACCTTGTGGTAATTGTAACCCCCAGCAACCTGCACGCCCAAATGGCCTGCAACTGCCTTGCGGCCGGTGTTCATGTGCTGGTAACAAAACCGTGGGGGCTTAACGGCGCCGAGGCCGACGCCATGGTGCTGGCGGCAAAAAACAGCGGAAAGCTTTTGATGCCCTGGCTGCCGGCGCGCTGGGGCTGCGACCTTACCCGCCTGAAAAAGGTGATTGCCGACGGCCTGCTTGGCGAGGTTTTTCAGGTACAGCGCAGCGAGTTTACCTTTGGCATTCGCAACGACTGGCAAATTTGGGCCAAAAACGGCGGCGGTTACCTGTTGAACTGGGGCCCCCATTTGGTAGACCAGCCCATGCAGCTTGTGGGCGGCAAGGTGCAGCAGGTTTTTGCGGTTACCAAGCAAACCATTAACCCCGGCGACGTGGAGGATGTTTTCTACGCGGTAATGCAAATGGACAACGGCGTTACCATTACCTCGGAATACAATATTTCCACCGCGGGCAGCCCAAACTGGATTGTGCGCGGCACCAAGGGCACCGCCTACATGCGCGGAAACAACCTGCAGGTAGACCTGGTTCAGTTCCCCTCCTTTATTCCCGAAAACACCTACCGGTGTGAGGTAACCGTTGGCAGCTATACCGAAACCGTAAAAGGCGATATTTACGGCAACAGCGCCGAGGTATACGCCCATATAGCCGAAGCCGTACTGGGCGAAAAGCCTTACGCCATTCCCCTTGAGCAGGCCTGTGCCCTAACCGGCGTGTTGGACGCCATACGCCTTTCGGCTGGCAAGGGGCAGTCGGTTGCCCCGTAAGCCCACACACCAGCGGGCCGCCCTTTTCAAGGGTGCCCGCCCAAAAAGGTTGTTAATATGAAAAAATTTAAGCTTGCCGTGGTGGGCCTACATTTTGGAAAATGGCTGGTGGAAAACGAAATTCTAAAGGGCAGCGGAGAACCTTATTTTGAGCTTGCCGCCGTTTGCGATGTTGACGAGCCGCTGGCAAAGGCCTGCGCCGCCAAATTTAAGGTGCCCTTTTACACAAGCCTTGAGGCTTTATTGGCCGCCGAACCCGCCATTCCCCTTATTTTGCTGGCCACCGGGCCAGGCGGGCGCGCCGGAATAATAAACCGGCTTATAGACGCGGGAAAAGCGGTGATGACCACCAAGCCCTTCGAAACCGACGCCGCGGCCGCCCTGGCCGCCCTGCAAAAGGCGGAAAAGGCCAACCTTCCGGTGTTTTTAAATTCGCCGCCCCCTGTGCCGCCGCAGGATATTGCCTGCATTTTGGGCTGGGTAAAGCAATACCGGCTGGGCAGGCTTGTTGGCTACTATGCCGGCAACTGGGCCAGTTACCGGGAGAAGCCCGACGGCACCTGGTACGACGACCCCCTGCTTTGCCCGGCCGCCCCGCTGCTGCGGCTGGGCATTTACTGCCTGAACGATTTAAGCTGGTTTACCACAGCGGGGGTAAGCTCGCTTTCGGTGCACCAGGCGCAAATTTTTACGGGGCGCCCAACCGCCGACAACGCCTGCCTTTCCCTTAGCCACGAGGACGGAACCGTAGGCAGCGTTTATTCCTCCTTTTGCGTGAACGACGGGCACCCCTACTCCCAGCTGCTTCAGCTTCATTTTGAAAACGGCAGCATACAGCGCAGCATTGCCTGCGCCGGCAGCCCCGAAGAGGGTTGCATCACCGCCTCCATCCATACACCGGGGCAAAACGGCGCTCTGTATGAGGCAAAAACCTTTCCAAAACAGGGCGCCGGCTACCGGTGGGACTGTATGCACAAGGCCCTGCGGGGCCAAAGGCCAAAGGGGCAAATTTCCGCCGGGCAGGCAGTGGCCGCCATTTACATTTTGCAGGAAATGAAGCGCCAAATTGCAAACGGCAGTTAAAGGCGGCCCCAGGCGGTAAAAGCCCCGCTGCAAAAGCAGCGGGGCTTTTACCGGCATTTTTGGCCGGCGGGCAGGGCCCTTGGGTTACAAAACAAAAAAAGTGCAAAAAACAAAGCAGAATAGCAAAAAAACCAAAGCGCCGGGCTTCTATAATGTAGTTGAGAAAACTTTTGCCGCAGCGCGCGGGCAAAACAAGGAGACGCCACATGAATGGAACAATTACCGAAATACAGCGGTTTTCGCTGAACGATGGGCCGGGAATACGCACCACCGTATTTTTAAAGGGCTGCAACATGAACTGCGCCTGGTGCCACAACCCCGAAACCATTGCCATGGGCAAAGAATTGCATTTTTACCAAAGCAACTGCATAAGCTGCTATAAATGTGTTACCGCCTGCCCCTCCAAGGCGCACAAACGAATTGACAACCAGCACCGCTTTTTTCGCAACCTTTGCATAAAATGCGGCAAATGCGCTGAGGTTTGCTATGCCGAGGCCCTGGTTATGTCGGGCCGCCGCACCGGCGTAGAAGCCGCCATGGCCGAAATTGTACAAGACAAGGCCTATTACCAAAGCTCCGGCGGGGGCGTAACCATTTCGGGCGGCGAGGTGCTGTGCCAAAAAGACTTTGCCCGGGCGCTGGCGCTGGCTTGCAAAAAAGAAGACATTGCCGTTGCCATTGAAACAAACCTCTCTTTTCCCTACGGCGAAATGGAAAGCCTGCTTTCGGAACTGGCCCTTGTAATGTGCGATTTGAAAATTTTCGACACCGAGAGCCACGCCCGGTGGGTGGGCACCGACAACCGGCTTGTGCTGGAAAACATTCAAAAGCTGGAAAAAAGCGGCATTCCTTATATTGTGCGCACCCCGCTGGTGCCCGGCGCCACCGACTCGGAGGAAAACATACGGCAAATTGCCGCCTTTTTACAGCCGTTTAAAAACCTGCTTTACTACGAGCTGCTGAACTTTAACCCCCTTGGCGAAAGCAAATACAAAAGCCTTGGAAAGGAAAACCCCTTTGAAACGGCCCGCCCCCTGCCGGAAAACCGGCTTCGCCGGCTGGCGGCCATTGCCGAAGAGCAGGGGCTTACCGTTAAAATAAGCTAGCATGCCGTGCAGCCATGCACCCCTGCACAGAAAGGAGGTTACACATGTCGAAAATTCAGTTTATCAACGAATACCCGCCCACCGAAAGCTTTGATTACAACAAACGCATACAACTGCTGAAAAAGCGCAAGCTGCGGCAAACCGAAGAAAAAATAGAGCTGGAAGGCGGCCTTGATGAAGACGATTACGGCCGGGTAATTCCGCCGGACGATTTCTCGTTTGAGTTCACCCCCACCCACGACAACGGCTCGTTTTACGGCTACAAGGGCTGGACGGAAAACTATACCCGCCTTTTAAAGGCACACCCCCTTTACTGCGACCCGCTGGACGCCTTTGTGGGCAGGGGCTTCTTTTTCATCACCCGCCGGAAGGGCGAAATTTGGAACCCGGACTACCCCTATACCGAGCTGAAAAAGGAATTTTCCCGTTACAACATTATCTGTGGCATTGGCAGCGACGGGCATTTTACCCCCGATTTAAGCATTGGCCTTCAGCTTGGCTGGGGCGGCCTTTTGGAAAAACTGGAAAAATACCGCGCCGTTAACAGCGGCCCCGAGCACAAGGAATTTTACGAAAGCGAAATAGCGGTGGTAAACGCCATTATCACCTTTTTAAGCCGGGTGGCCGCCGAGCTGGGCGCCCTTGCCGAGCGTGAAAACAACCCGCACCTCAAAAAAAACCTGCTGGAAATGGCGGCTGTAAACGCAAGCATCAGCCGCGGCAAGCCCCAAACCATGCGGGAGTGCATTCAGTGGATGTGCTGGTTCAGCTTTTTCTCCCGCCTTATGAACCGCGGCCCCTCGGGCGGGCAGCTGGACGAGCTGCTTCGCCCAAGCTTTGAGGCCGACATGGCGGCGGGCAGAATTACCGAAGAGGAGGCAAAGTTTTACATTGCCTGCCTGTTTTTAAACGACACCCGTTACTACCAGCTGGCCGGGCCCAACGATGCGGGCGAAGACATTACCTCCCGCATCAGCTTTTTAATCTTGGAAGCCGCCGACTGGATTAACATTGCCTGCAACCTTACAGTGCGGGTGCACGACAACCTGAACGAAGAATTTTTTCAAAAATCGGTGGCGTACCTGTTCAAAAACAAAAACGCCTGGCCGCGTTTTTCCGGCGACAACAGCCTGGTAAACGGCTTTATTAAGTGCGGCTATACCAAAGAGCTGGCCCGAAAACGGCTGGCGGGCGGCTGCAACTGGATGAGCATTCCCGGCATGGAGTACACGCTGAACGACCTTGTAAAAATTAACACCGCCAAGGTTTTTGAAGTGGCCTTTGCCGAAATGATGAAACTGGAAGCCACCCCGGGCACAGAAACGCTTTGGCAGTATTTTGAAAAGCATTTGGCCAAGGCGGTGGAGGTAACGGCCAGGGGAATTTCCTTCCATTTAAAATACCAGGAAAAAAACGAGCCGGAATTGATTTGCAACCTGCTGAGCCACGGCCCCATTGAAAAGGGCGCCGATGTTACCAAAAGCGCCATGTATTTCAACATGAGCATCGACGGGGCGGGCATTGCCACCGTGGCCGACAGCTTTGCCGCCTGCGAGCAGCGCGTAGAGCAGGAGGACAGGATATCCTTTGACGATTTGGCCCACCACATGCAGTTCAACTACAACGACGTAGACGGCGAATACATTCGGCAGATGATGCTGCACAGCCAGCGGTACTGCGGCGGCAATTCGCTGGGCGACAAATGGGCCCGGCGCATCAGCCAAACCTTCAGCGCCCTTGTGCGCGCCCAGTGCGCGATATACCCCGGCCTTTGCTTTATCCCCGGCTGGTTCAGCTGGTCCAACACGCTGGAATTCGGCTCCAACGTAAAGGCAACCCCCAACGGGCGGCGCAATGGCGAAGCCATAAACCACGGCGCCAACCCAAACCCCGGCTTCCGCAAAGACGGCGCGGTTACCGCCATTGCCAACTCCATTGCCGCCATACAGCCCGGGTACGGAAATACCGCCCCCTTCCAGCTTGAGGTAGACCCCGGAATAGCCAACACCCCCGAATCGGTGGATAAAATGGTCAGCATGATCCGCACCCTGCTGGAGAGCGGGAACACCCTGCTGAACATCAACATCATCGACAAAGACAAAATTCTGGAAGCGCACCGCAACCCCGCCAAATACCCCGATTTGGTGGTGCGGGTAACAGGCTTTACCGCCTATTTTTCCATGCTTTCCCCCGAATTCCGCCAGCTGGTGGTAGACCGCATTTTGGCGGTAAACGGGCCCGAACAATAAAACAGCAAGGAGCATTTTATGAAACCCGAAGCTATCCAAGAAACCGTACTGGCCCCCGGCAGCCTGCCCCCGGGCAGCACCAGGCTGCTGCCGGAGGAAATTCCCGGCGCCACCCCTGTGCTGCATGTGCTGAAAAAAGGAACAGAACTTGAGCTTGCCGCCAGCGAAACCACCCTGCGGGTTTTGTTTTTGCTGAAGGGCAGCGCCACGTTTTTGGCCGAAGATGCCAATATTGCCTACACCGAGCCCGCCGTGTTTGCCCACAGGCCACAGGCAAAAATACGCATAACCCCGCAAACCGACGCCGCTGTTTTGGAAATAGAATGGCAGCTTACCGGTGAAGAAGCCGGGCTTCTTCTGGAAAGCCGCAAGCTTCCCTTTACGCAAACCTACGCCGCCTCCCAGCAATACCGCGACCCCTTCAAAAGCGAAAAAACCATAAGCCGGGCCATTGTACCCCACCGGGTACTGCCCCGTTTTGCCATGGGCTCGGTAGAAACCCACGGCACCGACCTGGTTGGGCAGCACGCCCACCCGCTGCTGGACCAGTTTTTCTTCAGCCTGCCGGAAAACGACTGCATTTTGTTGATAGACAGCATGCAATACCCCATGAAGGGAAACACCCTACTGCACATTCCCCTTGGCAGCAACCACGGCGTGTTTACCGGCCCGCAGCACTGCGCCCATTACCTGTGGGTTGATTTTATTCCCGATGAAAGCGGCCTTGTTTACCTGGACCAGGTACACAAGCCGGTATAGGGGGGCCACCGCATGAGCAGCCTTTTTGAAATTGCCGAAGTTTTACAGGCCCGCCCGTTTTTGCTGAACAACGCGCGGGCCTGGCGCACCTACACAGGGGGGCGCATCATTGAGCAGCTGCATGGCAGCAAAACCCCCGCCGACAGCAACTTCCCCGAAGAGTGGATTGCCTCTGCCACCAGCGCCCGCAACGCCGGGCGAGAGCATATACAAAACGAAGGCCTGAGCTATTTGCTGGAATACCCCGGCGTTTCCCTGCAAGAGCTTATTGCCCAAAACCCGGTCGCTTTTTTGGGGCACCGGCAGGCCGCCCGCACCAGGGGGCAGCTGGGCGTGCTGATCAAGCTTATCGATTCCTGCGAGCGCCTTTCCATTCAGGTACACCCCACCAAAAAAGCCGCGCGGGCCCTGTTTGGTTCGGAATACGGCAAAACCGAATGCTGGCATATATTGGGCGGCCGCACCCTACAGGGGGAAGAGCCCTGCATTTACTTTGGCTTTAAGCCCGGCATTACCCGCAGGCACTGGCAGCAGCTGTTTGAAACGCAGGATATTCCTGGCATGCTGGCCTGTTTGCACCGCTTTGCGGTAAAGCCGGGCGACACCTTTTTAATTGAGGGCGGCACCCCCCACGCCATAGGCGCCGGGTGCTTTCTGGCGGAAATTCAGGAGCCCACAGACTACACCATACGCACCGAGCGCACCACCCCCAAGGGCCTGCAAATTGCCGATTCCATGTGCCACCAGGGCCTTGGCTTTGAAAAAATGTTTGATTGCTTTGAATACACCGGCCTTACGGCAGAAGAAACGGCGGCCCGCTGGCGCATTGCCCCCACCCCGCTGGCAGCCGAAGGGCCCGGGCTTGTGCAGCAACTGGTGGGCTACCAGCACACCAGTTGCTTTGCCATGAACACGGTGGTTTGCCGGGCGGCTTTTTCGCTGCCTGCCGGCAGTACCTTTTCTGTTTTGTATGTGCTGGAGGGGGGCGGTTCCCTTGTTTACCACGGCGGCAGGCTGAACGTTTGCGCGGGCAGCCAGGTTTTTCTTCCCGCCGGGCTTTCGCAGCTTACCCTGGTGCCGAACGCCTCTTCCCCTTTTAAGCTTCTTCACTGCTTTGGGCCTAAGGTATAACTCGCCTTTCCATTTTTTTTAAAGGGGTATTGCCATAAGCCGCCGGGCCATGGGGGCAAAACAGCGTGCGGCAAACACAGCAGGGCAGGGGCATACGCCGCAAGGGAAACCGCCTGGGCATACGCCGCAGTGGAAGGTTTCTTCGGCCTGCTTAAAAGCAAGCCGCTGCATTGGCAGCCCTTCAAGCTTACGGGGCTCTTCAAAG
The DNA here is from genome assembly GCA_047973285.1 of Oscillospiraceae bacterium. Taxonomy (GTDB): domain Bacteria; phylum Bacillota; class Clostridia; order Oscillospirales; family Ruminococcaceae; genus JAAYCI01. The sequence goes on from JBKEBR010000101.1 coordinate 21,041, forward strand.
CTGCACTCGTTGGCCGCCTTAATTCCTGCAACAATGGTCGCGTCAAGGCAAAGCCAAAGGGCTTTGCCGCCTGCCCTTCACAAACAACAAGCCCTCAAAGCTTTTTAATTAAAATGGTTGTATGGCTTTGGGGGGGTCAATTCACAGGCGGCTTTGCTTTTTACTTTTCCCTTTATCGCTTGCCTGTATAACAACGGCTGCTATCTCTCTTGTTCTTTTTTGCTTTAAGCGGCAAACGCTTTGCCATATAAAAGACCCTGCCCGGCAGCTGCCGGGCAGGGTTTTTTATGGTGTATCTGTTTTGCCTGTAACCGCCTTGCCACCCGCCGCCTGTTTATTTTTAGCAGGTGTTTGTGCCGGGGTCTACAACATGGTGGCTCCCTTTGTTAACCAAAAACGGCGAGCTGGAAACCGGGTCGCAAATAATATCACAATCCAGCGCAAACGCGCGGGCAATCAGCTCGCGGGTTATCACCTCGGCGGGTGCGCCCTCGGCAATAAGGCTGCCCTCCTGCATTACAAACATATAATCGGCATAGCGGGCGGAAAGGTTGATGTCGTGCAGCACCATTACAATGGTGGTGCCATACCGCCGGTTCAAATCGGTCAGCAAATCCAAAATTTCCACCTGGTAGGTAATGTCCAAAAAGGTGGTGGGCTCGTCCAACATTAAAATATCGGTTTGCTGTGCCAGTGCCATCGCAATCCACACGCGCTGGCGCTGCCCGCCCGAAAGCTCGTCTATATTGCGGTTGGCAAGGTCTGCAATGCCCATAATATCCAGCGCTTCGGCCACCGCCGCCGAATCCTCCTTGCTCCAGCCCTTTAAAAAGCTCTGGTGCGGAAAACGCCCCCTGCCCACCAGGTCGGCCACGGCAATTCCCTCGGGCACAATGGGAGATTGCGGCAAAAGCCCTACCGTTTGCGCCAGCTGCTTCGACGGTATTTTGCCAATGCTTTTGCCGTCCAGCGTAATTTTGCCCGCCGCCGGCTTAATAAGGCGCACCATGGTTTTTAACAGGGTAGATTTTCCGCTTGCGTTCGCGCCCAAAACAACACTTATTTTGCCGTTTGGAATGGCGATGCTTACATCCTTTACCACCGTTCTTTTGCCGTACCCGGCCACCAGGTGCTCCGCTTTAAAAATGTGTGTGTTCATTGTGTGTCCCCTGCTTTGTTTGTGCGCACCAACAAGAAAATTAAATACGGCGCGCCTATAATGCCGGTAATAACCCCAACCGGGAACTTTACCGAAAAGGCAAACTGGCCCAGCAAATCTGCGCCAAGCACCAGCACCGCCCCGGTTAACCCCGAGGGCAGCTCGCAGGGCAGGCCTATGCCCACCAGCCTTTTGGCAATTGGCCCGGCCAAAAAAGCCACAAACGCAATGGGCCCCGTGGTGGCCGTGGCAAATGCCAGCAGGCACACCGAGCACAGCACCAGCAAAATGCGGGTTTGGGTTGCGGGCACCCCCAGCGTTATGGCGGCCTGTTCCCCCAGCTCCAGAATATTCAGGCGCCTGCCCAGCAAAAGCACAAGCGGGCAAAAAACCAGCATGGAAACGGCAAGGGGGGGCAGGTCTTTGTTTTGAATGGTGTTCAGGCTGCCGCTAAGCCAGCGCATGGCAGAGGGAACATCGTTGCTGGCCGCCTTCAATATCATAAAAGACACCAGCGCGTTCAGCATAGCCTGTATGCCAATTCCAATCAGAATCAGCTTTCCGCCCGAAAAGCCGCCCCCCTGTGAAAGCAGGTAAATAAGCGCCGTAACGGCAAGCCCCGCCGCCACCGCGGCAAAGGAAGCGCCGCTGCCGCTTACTTTTGCAATTAAAATACAAAAAACGGCGGCGGCGCTGGAGCCGGAGGTAATGCCGATAATGTTGGGGCTGGCCAGCGGGTTTCGAAGCATGGTTTGAAACACGCTGCCCGCCATGCCAAAGGCAAAGCCCGCCAAAAGCCCCGCCAGCATGCGCGGCAGCCGAAGGGTAACAATGGCAAAGCTGGCGCCCTGAATTTGCTCGCCCTGCAAAGCGCGCCACACAACGCCCGGCGGGTATACCGTGTTGCCCAGCAGCAGCATGGCGGCACAAAGCGCAGCCGCCAAAGCCGCCAGCAAAGCGGTGGCACCCGCCCACCGCAGCCGCCGCGCCCGGCGCCCGGCATCAATCCTGTTGTTTGTGTTTGTATTCATTAAATTGAACGCACCTTTGATTTCATTGCAATAATCACCAGCACCGGGGCCCCTATAAACGCGGTTACAACCCCCACTTCCAGCTCGCCCGGCCTGCCCAGCAGGCGGCCCGTAACATCGGCCAGCGTTAAAACGCAGGCCCCCACCACCGCCGACATGGGAATTAAAACCCGCTGGTCGGGGCCCAGCGCAAGGCGCACCACATGGGGGGCCATCAGCCCTATAAAAGCCTATGGGGCCCGCCACGGCGGTTATGGCGCCGCACAGCACCACCCCCGCCGCCGCGCTTACAATTCTTAAAACGCCGGTGTTAACGCCAAGCCCGGTTGCCACGTCGTCTCCCAGCGCCAGCGCGTTTAAGGCGGGGGCCGAAAAAAGGCCTGCTAGCATGCCGGCGGCAAGAAAGGGGGCAATTAAGAAAATGCTTTCCCAGGTGGCCCCGCCCACACTGCCCACCTGCCAAAACCGCAAGACATCCATAACCTGGCCGCGGGGCAGCATAATGGCCGTTACCAAAGAAGAAAGCGCCGCGCTTGTGGCGGCGCCCGCCAACGCAAGTTTAATGGGGGTGGCACCGCCACGCCCCATTGAACCAATTCCATATACAAATATTGCGGTAAGCCCGGCCCCCAGCAGCGCAAGCACCATATACTGCCGTGCCGTGGTAATGCCCAAAAACGCAATTCCAATAACCACAAACAGCGAGGCGCCGGTATTTACCCCCAGCACGCTGGGGTCTGCAATGGGGTTGCGGGTCATGGCCTGCATCAGCGCCCCCGAAACCCCGAGCGCCGCCCCCGCCACAAGGCTGAATAGGGTGCGCACAATGCGCTCTTTTACCACAGCCGCGCCAAGAGATTGTTCCGCCCTGCCAAGCAGGCCGCCCGCAATATCGGCAAGGGAAACCCGGCGGGAGCCAAGCGCCAAAGAAAGGCATACGCACAGCGCTATGGCCAGTGTGCTGGCGGCGGCCAGCAGCAATATTTTTCGAGGGCGCAATATTTCCTGGCCGCCGTGTACCGTTTGTTTTTCAGCCTTCATTATACCTTGTCTGCCGCCTCGGCCAGCAGCGCCACATATTCGCCTATAATGGCGGGAATGGAAAGCGCGCTTGGCGTGGCCGCCCCGGCCAAATCTGTGTTGCTGTCTATCAGCACAACCGAGCCCCTTTGTATGGCGGGCACTGTGCCAAACAGCGGGTCTGCCTGCAATGTTTCCAGCAGGGTGGCGTCGCCATAGGCGACAATAATGTCCAAATTGTTCAAAATATCAATATTTTCGGTGCTTACCGAAACCGCAAAGCTGGTATCGTCGGTTTTCAGCTCGTTCAGTTCCTCCGGGAAGGCAATGCCCAAATCGGTAAGGTAGGCGGCGCGGGTGTCGATGGTGAAATACAGGTAGAAGGTGGAAAGGTCGGTCGCATCAATCCACAGGAAGGCGCCGTTTTTGCCCTCCAGCTGGGGATATTCTGCCGTTGTGCTGGCAATCAGCTCTTCCATTTCCGCCACATACTGCTCGCCCTCGGCCTTCATGCCCATGCCGGTTGCGTTCAGCACAATTTGTTCTCTCCAGTAGGTTTGCCAGGGCGCCCTTGGGTAGGCAACCACCGGGGCAATTTCGCTGAGAAGGTCGTATTCCTCCTGTGTCAGGCCGGAATAAGCGGCCAGAATTACATCGGGCTGCGCGTCGCTGATGGCCTCGTAATCAAGGCCGTCGGTGTCCTGGAACACATTGGGGGCGCTTACGCCCAGCTCTGCAACCTTGGCGGCTGTCCAGGAGTGCATGCCGTATTCATCCACCGGGCCAAAGTTTGCCATGGAAAACCCTACCGGCATAACGCCAAGCGCCAAGGGCGTGTCCTGGTTGGCCCAGGCAATGGTGGCAACGCGCTCCGGCTTTTCATTGATAACGGTTTCGCCAAAGGCGTGCTGAATAACAATGGGGTACTCCTGCCCGGCCGGGGCAGCGGTGCTGGAAGCCGCCGAAGAGGCGGTTGCGGCCGACGAAGCAGGCTGCGCCGCAGAACAGGCCGCAACCGAAAAAGACAAGGTTGCCGTAAGAAGCAAAGAACCGAATTTTTTGAGTCTCATGTAGAGATTCCCTTTCTGTGTGGAACATGCTGAATGGTTGTGTTAGCCTAAGCTAACCAAATGTAACAAGCTAGATTATATATGATTTATTTCTGCCCTGTCAACCATCTTATTTTCAGCTTCGCCTATATTTTTACTTTTTTGCCTTTTAAAACAAAAAAATATTCTTGTTTCCGCTATTTTTTATCACTCAATTTTTGCGCGCCCGCCTCTTGCAGCGGCTTTTTTCGCCCCTGTGCCGCCGCCATATTCGCAGCAACCCATGCGGCCCAAAACAAAAAACCGCCCTTTGCGCAGAAAAAAAGCATGCGCTACCCGCCACTCCCCCATGCTTTACTGCCCGCCTGTGTGTTACACAAAAAGCATAAAACAAACAACGGTTCCCCCGTTGTGTTCTTCCGGTTTTTCCCCGAAATGCCAAACCGGCTTTAGAAAATTATTGCAGCCAAAGCCCTGCTGCAAGGCGGCGTTTTGGCCCTCTTTTCCGGGCGGGCAGGCATAAAGGGCGGGCACAAACGCGGCCCGCCCTTGGCCAACACGTTTGCCCCCGCTTTGCCGGTAAATGCTGCTGCGCCGCCTGCCCGGCAGGTACTTTTGTTGCACAAAAAGGCGGCAAAAAGCTTTGCCGCCCCGCCCGGCAGGGCCGGGTGCCAATATTTTTTGAAAGCCTGTTTGGGTTTGCCTCTTTTGGGGGCGAAAACATCTTTCAGTCGGCAAGGGAAATGCAGTTTCGTTTTTCCACCACCAGAAACACCGCCTGCTCCGGCTCGAATATTTTAAAGCTGCGGAACAAAACATCGGCATGGATGGTGATGCCATTTGCCAGCAGCGAATAGCGCAGCACGTTGCCGTGGGGCATGTAATATTTTACCGTGGCGGGCACAACATAGGCATTTTCGGCGTTTTCCGGCGGCTCCAGCACCACATCAATGGCTTCGGGCCGTATGGCCACCGAAGAATCTGCCGCTTTGGCCTGCGCAAGCCGTGCAAATTCCTCTTTGCCCAACAGGTTATAGTTGCCTATAAATTCGGCGGCATAGCAAGTTTTGGGGCCGGTATACAGCTCAACCGGGGTGCCGCTTTGCTCTATTTTTCCCTTGTTGAACAGGTGAATTACATCGCTCATGATCATGGCTTCGTCCTGGTCGTGGGTTACAAAAACACAGGTGATGTCCAGCTCTTTTTGAATTTTTTTGATGCTGAGCTGCAGGCTTTTGCGCAGCTTTGCGTCAATGGCGGAAAGCGGCTCGTCCAATAATAAAACCTTGGGCCGCATTACTAGGCTGCGGGCCAGCGCCACCCGCTGCTGCTGCCCGCCCGAAAGGTGGCGCGGGTAGGCGTCTTCCTTGCCGGCAAGCTCCACAATATCCACCGCATCTCCCACCAGGGCCCTTATTTCCGCCTTTGTTCGCTTTTGCAGGGTAAGGCCAAAGGCAATGTTGTCGAACACATTCATATTGGGAAACAGGCTGTACTGCTGAAACACCATGCCAATTTGCCTGTCCTTCGGGTCTTTTTCCGTAATATCCTGCCCATCCAGCACAATGGTGCCGCGGCTTACCTGCTCCAGCCCCGCTATGCAGCGCAGCAGGGTGCTTTTTCCGCAGCCGGAGGGCCCCAGCA
>JBKEBR010000102.1:0-2340 GCA_047973285.1 Oscillospiraceae bacterium
ATTTTATGTGGAGGTACTTTTGTGAAAAAAACCGAATAGAGAATGGGCAAACGGCTGGGTAGGAAGAAACTGCCAAAGAAAAATGGAGCGCAAAGCGGCACAAAAAGAAATAGAATGGCGGCAAAGCAGCAATAGAAGGCTGTGCCCGGTATGCCCCGGCCGGTTTTATGGTAGCTGCCATCCTGTATTATATAAGGAAGGTGCATGGGCAAAGGGCCCGGCAAAACAGAAGGCTTGCCAAATTAGCCAAGCAGCTTTTGCCCCATAAGCACGCCCATGGCAGAGGCCATCATTAACCCGCGGGTCCAGCCGCTGGAATCGCCAAGGCAGTGCAGCCCCTCAATGTTGGTGGTAAGGTTGGTATCCATTTTTACCCGGTTGCTGTAAAATTTAAGCTCGGGCGAATACAAAAGGGTTTCGCCGCTGGCAAACCCCGGCACAACATGGTCCATGGCCTGAATAAAGTTGATGATGTTCATCAGCGAACGGTAGGGCATGGCGGCGGTAATATCACCGGCCACGGCATCGCTTAAAGTGGGCCGCACGTTGGATTTGTTCAGCTCTTCCTGCCAGGTGCGCTTGCCGTCCAGAATATCGCTGTAGCGCTGCACCATAATGTGGCCGTTGCCCAGCATGTTGGTAAGCTCGCCAATTTTTTGGGCGTAGGCAATGGGCTGGTTAAAGGGGTAGCTGAAATTGTGGGAGCACAAAATGGCAAGGTTTGTGTTGGAGGACTTTCTCTCTTTATAAGAGTGGCCGTTTACCACCGCAAGGTCGTTGTCGTAATTTTCCTGGCTTACAAAGCCGCCGGGGTTTTGGCAAAAGGTGCGCACCTTGTTTTTGAAGGGCTTTGGGTACCCCACCAGCTTAGATTCGTACAGAACCTTGTTTACTTCCTCCATAATTTCATTGCGAACCTCTACCCGCACGCCAATGTCTACCGTGCCGGGCTGGTGGGCAATGTTGTGCTCTTCGCACAGCTTTTCCAGCCAGTCGGCCCCGCGGCGCCCGGTGGCAACCACCGTGTGGGCGGCGTATATCTCTTTTTCAGCCTCCGCGCCGGTGGCCTTTGCAATGCGCACCCCCTTGCAGGTGCTGCCCTCCAGCAAAAGGTTGGTGCACTGGTAGCCAAAAATAAGCTCCACGCCCTGCTCTGCCAAATAATTCTGAATGTTCAGGTACAGCTCCTGGGCTTTCTCGGTGCCAAGGTGGCGGATAGGGCAGTCTACCAGTTTAAGGCCCGCCTGTATGGCGCGCTTGCGAATGTCTTTTACCTTTTCTTCGTTGTGAATGCCCTCAATTTGGGTGCTGGCGCCAAACTCAAGGTAAATTTTGTCGGTGTAGTCAATCAGCTCCTGGGCAAAATTTTCCCCTACCAGGGCGGGAAATTCGCCCCCCACCTCATAGCTTAAAGAAAGCTTGCCGTCGGAAAAAGCCCCCGCCCCCGAAAAGCCGGTGGTAATGTGGCAATAGGGCTTGCAGTTTACACATTCCTTGGTTTTTGTTTTGGGGCAGTGGCGTTTTTCCACCGGGCTGCCTTTTTCCACCATTACTATTTTTTGGGCGCTGCCCTTGCGTATCATTTCCAGCGCGGTAAAAATTCCCGCGGGGCCGGCGCCAACAATTACAACATCGCACTTCATGTGCTTTTCCTCCCGTTGAATGCTTTGCCGGCATGCATTGGCATGCGGCAAAATGGTACGGCACAGCTTTCTGTGCCGTACCATTATAGCACCTTGCGGCTGAAAATAGAACACATGCCGTATATTGGCCGCCTATCTGTGAAAAAGCCATAGCCACAGGCCCGGCGCATGGCCTGTATAATGCTTTGAAGGAACTGGCATGGGGTGGCGCTGCGGTGGGGCGTTTAAGGACGCGCCTTTAAATATGCCGCCTGCACCTCGCACCCCCGCCGCCGCTTACAGGGCAAAGGCCGCCGTTTAAGGCTTTGCACCCGTTGCCGGGGCGCTTATTTTATTGAAAAAGGCCAAAACCTTGGGTACGGCGAAAGTAATTTTCTACTGGAACAACAGGCAAGGTTGGCCCAGTTTTATTAGGAAAACAAACTGCCTTTTTATTAGCGGCCTGTTAAACCGCTTCGGATTGGGTGTTGATTTCAATATATTCCATTACTCGGCGTAGCTGGTCGGCAACCTTAAACTTTACACTGATGTTGCCATTCTCATGTACCTTGATATGGTCTACAAGTTCAATCAATACCTCTCTTGTCAGCTTGTCGATAGTTTCAAACTTCTTAAAGATTACTAAGCAAGGGCTTTCGGCGGTAATGCCGTTTTGCAGTTCCTCACGCTCTGCATGGAGGTTTTTCAAAACTTCGCC
>JBKEBR010000103.1:0-2857 GCA_047973285.1 Oscillospiraceae bacterium
AAGGGTGCGCAGGAGCGCATTTTTGCCACCACCGACAAAGCCCGCGGCACCCTGAAGGAGCTGGCGGATGCCGAAGGCTATGAAACCTTTGTGGTGCCCGATGATGTTGGCGGCCGTTATTCGGTGCTTACCGCGGTGGGCCTTTTGCCCATTGCCACAGCGGGAATTGACATTGAAGAGCTGATGCAGGGCGCCAAGGAGGCCAGCAGCGCGCTTGCCATTTGCGATGATGAAAACAGCTGCTACCGCTACGCCGCCGCCCGCAACATTTTGCTGCGGAAGGGCAAAAAAGTGGAACTGCTTGCCAGCTATGAGCCGGATTTTGCCATGATGAACGAATGGTTCAAGCAGTTGTTCGGGGAAAGCGAGGGCAAAGACCAAAAGGGGCTGTTCCCGGCCAGCGTGGTGTTTACCACCGATTTGCATTCGATGGGGCAGTATGTGCAGGACGGCGAGCGCATATTGTTTGAAACCGTTGTGGATATTCAGCGCCCGCGGCACGATATTTCGCTGGAGGAAAACGCCGATGACAGCGACGGCCTCAATTTTCTGGCGGGGCATAGGCTAAGCTATGTAAACCGCAAGGCAATGCAGGGCACCATTTTGGCCCATTCCGACGGCGGCGTGCCGGTGGCGGTGCTGGAGGTGGAAGACCTTTCGGCCCGCAGCCTTGGGTATCTTGTGTATTTCTTTGAAAAGGCCTGTGCCATTTCCGGTTATTTGCTGGGCGTGAACCCCTTCGACCAGCCCGGTGTGGAAAGCTACAAGAAAAATATGTTTGCCCTGCTTGGCAAACCCGGCTACGAAGAACTGAAAAGCAGCCTTGAAAAAAGGCTTGGCTAAACAAGCAAACGCTGAAAAGCAAAAAGAGAGGCTATATCGCCCTTTGGGGGCGTGTATAATATAAGGAGGTACTTTCCCTATGGTTAAATTAATAGTGGGTAGCAAAGGTTAGGGCAAAACAAAGCAAATGGTAGACATGATTAACGAGGCTGTTAAAACCGCTGCCGGCAACATTGTGTGCATCGAAAAATCTATGAAGATTAACTACGACCTGGACCATAAATGCCGCTTGATTGATTTGGACGAGTACAGCATTGTAGGGTACGAAAGGCTGTATGGTTTTGTTGCGGGTATTTTTGCGGGCAACTACGACATTGAAGAGCTTTACATTGACGGTATTTTGAAGGTTGGCAACGAGAACAATAAAGATTTGGAGGGCCTTGGCGAAGTTTTGGCAGATTTTGACAAACTTGCCGCCGACAAAATTAAGGTGGTAGTTACTGTTTCGGCCGAGCTGGACGCCTTGCCCCCCAGCGTGAAGAAATACCTGTAAGGCTTTTATGGCCGCTTTTTTTGATAACGGTTTTGGCGGCGGGTTTGCCCTTGTGGCGGGCCCGCCGCACTTTTGAAAAGCAATTTTTTGTAAAAAACAAAAGCTGTGGTATAATAGCCCTTGCAGCCCAAACGTGGGGTGTGCGCTATTTTTATGGCGGGGAGCAGAAAATGTTTTGTTTTAAGGAATAAACCTTGACATTCAGTGTTTATTTGGATATAATGATTTGGCAGTGCCACAAGGAGCCAGTATGTTTTTGCCTGTTCGCAGGCTGTTGCGGGAAACAGGGGACCCACTTGTTTTCGCCAGCCAGGTTAATTTTTCTCAAAAAGATTTCCCGGGGTACACCCTGCCCGAGGCTGTAGCATTTACGGTTACGGCAACCCCCGACAATGGCCGTGTTCTTGTGCATGTTTCGGTTTTAGCTTTAGTTTGCGCCCCTTGCGCCCGGTGCCTGCCACCGGTCCGGCAGCCGCTGCAGTTTGAAAAAGAGTATGTTCTTCGCGAGGCGGATTTTGCAGAAGAGTTTCCCGAGCTTCCCCTTACACCCGAGGGCTTGCTTGATGCCGAAGAGATGGTGTACCAGGAACTGTTGCTGGAGGCCCCGGGTGTTTTGCTTTGCAGCGAGGATTGCCAGGGCCTTTGTGCGGCGTGCGGCAACTTGAAGCAGGAATGCACCTGCGAGAAAACTGCCGAGGGAGACCCGCGGCTGCAGGTGCTGCGGCAGCTTTTGCAGCAGGAATAGGTTGTTTTTATTGCGCTTTGCAATGTTACGGTTGCAGTGCTGTAAAATATAGTAATGAATATTACCCGGCTGGTTTTACCGGCCGCAGTCCAGATGAGGAGGTGCTTATAATGGCAGTACCAAAAAGAAAACATTCCAAGGCCCGGCGCGACAAAAGGCGTTCTAACGTGTGGAAACTCGAGGCGCCGACACTGGTTTCTTGCACACAGTGCGGTTCGTACCGGCTTCCCCATCAGGCATGCGGCAGCTGTGGCTATTACAAGGGCAAGGAAGTTATCAAGCAAAAAGAAGCCTGAACCAGTTTGCAATTGGGCTTTGTGGCTGAAAAGTGCGCAGGGGAAATTGGTTTCCCTGCGTTTTTTTATTGTTTCTGAAGGGTGGTGGGCTGCCCCGTGGCGGTTTCTATTGTAAATGTTTCGCGGGGTACCCCTGCCTATAAGGCGGGCCTGCGCAGCGGCATGCTGCTTATGCGCATAGACGGCCATGAAATACGGGACGGCCTGGATTATGAGTTTTATTCTTCGCCCGCCGCTTTCCCTGTTGTTGTAATGCATGGCGACAGTGAAATTACCTACCATGTAAAAAAACAGGAGTATGAGCCGCTTGGCTGCGAGTTTGCCAGTTACTTGATAGACAAGCACCACTCTTGCTGCAACAAGTGTGTGTTTTGCTTTATCGACCAAATGCCAAAGGGCATGCGGCCCTCCCTGTACTTTAAAGACGACGATGAGCGCCTGAGCTTTTTGTTTGGAAATTATGTTACCCTTACCAACTTG
>JBKEBR010000104.1:0-4659 GCA_047973285.1 Oscillospiraceae bacterium
GTACGACACCAAAATAATTGGCAATGCCCGGTACAGGCAGGCCGACGAATACTACCTGGACCGGCTGGTGAAATTTTTGCTGTGGAGCCGGGGCGGCTACCGGGTGCGCCTGTATGGCGGCGGCGAAGCCGCCCAAAGCATTGTGGCGGCCTATACCGGCGCCGGCGCCCGCGCCTTTGACAAGGCTTTTATGGAGCGGGTATACGAGCGGCCCTTTGCCGTAGAGGTACACCCCTACAGCGAAAAGGCGGCCGAAAATGAAAGCTCCTCTGCCATTGGGCGGCACTTGGCGGGCTGCCGCATTGGGTTTGACGCCGGAGGCTCTGACCGGAAGGTGAGCGCCGTGGTGGACGGCGTACCGGTGTATTCGGAAGAGGTGGTGTGGTTTCCCAAAGAACAGGCAGACCCCGCTTACCACTATAACGGCATTGTGGAGGCCCTTAAAACCGCCGCCTCGAAAATGCCCCGGGTGGACGGCATTGGCATTTCTTCGGCCGGGGTGTACATAGACAACCGGTGCATGGTGGCCTCGCTGTTTCTGCAGGTTTCCGACGAGGATTTTAATGCCCATGTGCAGAACATTTACCTGCGGGCCGCCAGGGAAATTGGCGATGTGCCGGTGGCCGTTGCCAACGACGGCGACGTTACCGCCCTGGCCGGGGCCATGAGCCTGAACGACACCGGGGTGCTGGGCATTGCCATGGGCACCAGCGAGGCCGTTGGCTATGTAGACCTTAAGGGCAACATTACCGGCTGGCTGAACGAGCTGGCCTTTGCCCCGGTAGACGGCCAGCCCGGCGCCATGAGGGACGAATGGAGCGGCGACATTGGCTGCGGGGTAAAATATTTCAGCCAGGACGGCATTATTAAGCTGGCAGGGGCCGCGGGCCTTTCCCTTGCCGGTGCCTCCCCCGCCGAAAAGCTGAAGGAGGTACAAGCCCTGATGGAGGCCGGAAACGAAACGGCCGCCGCCATTTACCGCTCTGTTGGAACCTATTTGGGCCACGCTCTTGGCCTTTACAATATGTTTTACCAAATTAAGCATGTATTGATGCTGGGCCGGGTTACCAGCGGCAGGGGCGGGGATATTTTGCTGGCCGAAGCCGCCCGGGTTTTGCGGGAGGAATACCCCGAATGTTCCTTTACCCCCAAAACCCCCGACGAAAAGGCCCGCCGGGTGGGGCAAAGCGTTGCCGCCGCCAGCCTGCCGGAATAAAGGCTTTTCTATAACAAAAAACCACCGCCATGGCGGTGGTTTTTTATTGTGAGCCGTATTACTTAAGCAGGGTGATGCCGCCAATAATGGGCAGCGCCTTGGCTTTGCCCTGGGCCGCATTTACAATGCCAAGAATTGCAAACACAAAAAGCAGAATGGAAACAACCCAAAGTGCAACGCTGATGATGGTGCTGATAACCGGGATATAGAACAGGCCGAAGATGCCCTGAACAATACCCAAAATTACTTCAACAACAAACAGAACAAGGCCCTGGTTTACATGAAATTTTGCAAACCGGGAGTCTTTTGCCGCAAGCAGAGGAATAAGGAACAGGAAACCGAAGTAGGAAAGAACCGCCATTACCTTGTTGCTTTGAATGTCGGCGGGGTCGAACTGGCTGATGCTGTCGGGCGTGTTTGTAAAATTGTTAGGATCCATATTGAATACCCTCCTCGAGATATGCTGCGAATTTTCAAAAATTAACCGCAACGATGTATAAATACCACAGGTTAACCCTTATGGCTATAGCAATTATACAGTATCTCCCCTTGAAAATCAATTCAAAAAATTGTTCTTTTATTGCGCACTGTTTGCCGTTGCTTTTGTTTTTCCTTTTTCTGCTTTTTTAAAACAACGGTAACCCAGCGGCACAGCCGGTAGGTTGCCGTACACAAAAAGCCGGGGCGCTGTGCAGCGCCCCGGCTAAAATTACAATCGGCTTTTTTACAGCACCCTTACCCGTACCACACCTTCCACGGCCTCCAGCGCCGCAGAAACCTGCTGCTCTGCCGTGCCCGAAACATCCATAAGGGTGTAGGCGTAGTCCCCTTTGCTTTTGTTGGTAAGGTTTTCAATGTTTAGCCCCGCCCCGTTCAAAATGCCGGTAAGGGCGGCCAAGGTGCCCTGTACATTTTTGTGCACCACGCAAAAACGGGCGTTGCCCGCGCGGGGCATGGTTACCGAGGGCAGGTTGACGCTGTTGGTTATGTTGCCGTTGAGCAGGTAGTCCTTCAGCTGGTCTGCCGCCATTACCGCACAGTTGTCTTCGCTTTCCGGGGTGGAGGCGCCCAGGTGGGGAATGCACAAAACCCCCGGCTGCCCAATGAGGCCCGCGTTGGGGAAATCGGTTACATAGGCCCCCACATGGCCGTTTTTAAGGCTGGCAAGAATGGCAGCGTCATCTACCAATTCCCCCCGGGCAAAGTTTAAAATGCGCACGCCCTGCTTGGTTTGGCCCAGCACCTCGGCGTTGATGAAGTTTTTGGTGTCTTTATTCACCGGCAAATGCAGGGTAATATAATCGCAGCCATTGATAATGTCGCTCAGGTTTACACAGTGCTTTACACTGCGGGAAAGGCTCCAGGCGCTTTCCACCGAAATGAAGGGGTCGTACCCAAGCACTTCCATATCGAGGTGGGTTGCCATGTTGGCCACCTTAACGCCAATGGCCCCAAGGCCAATGACCCCAAGGGTTTTGCCCGCAAGCTCGGGGCCTACAAACTTGCCCTTGCCTTTTTCCACCAGCTTCGGCACTTCCTCCCCTTCCCCCGCAAGGGTTTTGGCCCATTCAATGCCGCCGTTTATGCTGCGGCTTGCCAAAACAAGGGCGCCCAGCACCAGCTCTTTTACGGCGTTGGCGTTGGCGCCGGGGGTATTGAACACCACAATGCCTTTTTCGGTGCAGCGCTGCACCGGAATGTTGTTGGTGCCAGCCCCCGCGCGGGCCACGGCCAGCAGCGAGGAGGGCAGCTCGGCCTCCAGCATGTTGGCGCTGCGCACCAAAATGCCGTCGGGGGTTTCGGCCTCGTTGTCGGTTTGGAACAGGGAGGAAGGCAGCCGCTCCATACCCTTTGGCGAAATGCTGTTCAGCGTTTTAATAGAAAACACAATAAGTCCCTCCCTTATACTGTGGCGGCGTTTTGTTTGGCAAACTGCTGCATGTACTGCACCAGGGCCTCTACCCCCTGCAGGGGCATGGCGTTGTAAATGGACGCGCGCATGCCGCCCACCAGGCGGTGCCCTTTAATGTTGACAATGCCGTGGGCCTTTGCCCCGGCGCAAAAAGCATCGTCCAGCTCTTTGCTTGGCGCGGTGAAGGTGGCATTCATCAGGCTGCGGTACTTTTTCTCGACCGGCGCAGTGTAAAAGCTTTGGCTGTCGAGGTAATTGTACAATATATCCGCCTTTTGGCGGTTGTACTGCTCCATGGCGGCAAGGCCGCCCATTTCCTCTTCAACCCATTGCAGGGTAAGGCCGGTCATATAAATGCACCAGCAGGGCGGGGTGTTGTACATGCTGCCCGCCTCAATAAGGGTTTGGTAGTTCAGCATGGAGGGGGTGTTTTCCTTGGCCTTGCCCAGCAGGTCTTCCCGCACAATGGCAATGGCCATGCCCGCGGGGGCCACATTTTTTTGTACCCCGAAATAAATAAGGCCGTACTTTGAAACGTCGATGGGCTGCGACAAAATGCAGCTGGAAAGGTCGGCCACAAGCGGCAGGTCGGTTTTGGGCAGGTCGGTAAAGCGGGTGCCGAAAATGGTGTTGTTCTGGCAAATGTGCACATAGCTGGCGTTTGGCGAGGTTTTTACGCCCTCCACCTCGGGAATGTAGGAAAAGTTCCTGTTGGCCGAGGAGGCCACAATATTTACCTTGCCGAATTTTTCCGCCTCTTTGGCGGCCAGCTTTGCAAAATTGCCGGTAAGCCAGTAATCGGCTTCGCCGGTAACCATAAGGTTCAGGGGCACCATGGCAAACTGCGTGCTGGCGCCGCCCTGAATAAAGCCCACCTTGTAGTTTGCGGGAATGCCGAGCACACGGCGAAGGCGGGCCTCGGTGTCGCCAATAATGGCTTCAAACTCTTTGGAGCGGTGGCTCATTTCCATTACGCTTTGGCCGCTGGAGCCATATTCCACCAGTTCAGCCTGTGCTTTTTGCAGCACAGGTTCTGCCAGCACGCTGGGCCCCGCGCTAAAATTGAATATTCTTGCCATCTTTTCCTCTCCCTTTTCACCATATACTTGGGCAACCCGTCTCTCTTTGAAAAACGTTTTTTCCCCGCCCTTTGGGTTTGTTAAAAGTTTACCACTTTGGCCGCGTAAGTACAATGTGGGAAAAGCCACAAAAACAAGGCGGGTTTTGCAAACTTTTTCAACCAAAGTACCTTACTGCGCCCCGCGGCACTTTACCATTTTATCAGTTTTTATGGGTAAAGTAAAATTCTCTTTTTTTGTGCTGTGCCGCAAAAAACATTTTGGAAAAACACCATAGGCCTGTTGTTTTCTTTTGCGTGGTTTTGTCCGGCCGCCTTATTCGGCCTAGTCTTTTTTGTATTTTTATTTTATTTTTTGTATATTTTATCAATATATGTGAAATGCCGCGCCGACAAAACGGCGCGGCAGTGTCTACCACTGTTTTCAGCAAACGGCCGTAGAGCTAAGAAACA
>JBKEBR010000105.1:0-11619 GCA_047973285.1 Oscillospiraceae bacterium
CGTAGAAGTGCTTGATATCGCGAAAAAATACCGTGAGGGAGGAGAGAATAAGCCCCACCCCAAGATTGAAGAAAAACATGAATATCAGCACCACCGGGAACCACAGCACGGTAAGGAAAATGGGCGAGCCGGTAATTACAACGACCAACACCATAGCAATCAGTGAAAACAATA
The DNA here is from genome assembly GCA_047973285.1 of Oscillospiraceae bacterium. GTDB lineage: Bacteria > Bacillota > Clostridia > Oscillospirales > Ruminococcaceae > JAAYCI01. The sequence continues at coordinate 175 of JBKEBR010000105.1, forward strand.
CGTTGATAAAGCTGAAAATAACCTTCTCGAGCGGGAAAATGTATTTGGGGATATACACCTTTTTAATCAAAGAAGAGCTGCTCAAAACAGAATCCATGGCAAGGTTGGTGGCTTCGCTGAAAAAGTTGAAAATAAGCTGGCCCGAAAGCAAATACACGGTAAAGGCCGGTGGCAGCCCGGTAGAGCGCACCGCCTGCACATCTTTCATGGTGCTCATATTAAACAATGTTCCGAAAACGGCCGCCATTACCAGCATCATTAAAAGGGGGTTCAAAACACTCCAGACAATACCAAGGGCACTGCGGCGGTATTTCACCTTAATGTCCCGCTCTACCAAGTTCACCAGCAAATAACGGTAACGGCCAAAGCCGTTTAAAATCCCTTTTGCATATTCAATCATTTTTTGTACCACCCTTTAAAAAAGGAAAAATCCTGTTCTTTTAACAACGGCAGTTTTTCATCCTTTTCGCTGAGCAAAAAGGGGCAGTCAATTGCAGGCCATTCAATACCGATATCGGGGTCGTTCCAAAGAATGCCGCCCTCGGCGGAAGGGGTGTACAAATCGGTGCATTTGTAGGCGAACTCCGCGGTTTCCGAAAGCACCAAAAACCCGTGGGCAAACCCTTCGGGAACATACAGCTGGCGCTTGTTTTCAGCCGAAAGCTCGGCCCCCGCCCATTTGCCAAAGCTGGGGCTGCCGGGGCGCACGTCCACCCCCACATCAAAAACACGGCCCGACAGCACCCGCACCAGCTTGCCCTGGGTGTGCTCCGTTTGAAAATGCAGGCCCCGCAAAACGCCCTTGCGGCTCATGCTTTGGTTGTCCTGCACAAAATTGCCGGCAATGCCGGCAGCCTCGAATTCTTCTTTATGATACGTCTCCATAAAGTAGCCCCGGCTGTCGCCAAACACCGTAGGCTCTACAATTAAAATGTCCGGTACCTGCGTAGGAATAAATGTGAACTTACCCAAATTACTGCCTCCCATACGGCGCAAAAGCCGTACACATAAAAGTTCCACTGCCCCAATGGGGCGGCAGTGGAGAATTTGCTTTTACAAGAATAGCACAAAAGCCCTTTTTCTTCAACAAGCAGCCTCTTTTGCAAAACCCTGCCGCTTCATTTGTTTTTGGCCTTTTTCACCGGCTGCGCGGCAGCGCCCCTACGCCAAAAGCTGCGCCAGCACCGAATTCTGCACCAGCATGCCTTCCGGTGTCAACGCCCAGTACCCGGCCGCGCCAGTGGCAAGGCCCGCCTTTTCAAGCCGGTGCAAAAATTCTTTTTGCCTGCCTGAAAGCACTATTCCCCAGCGGGCGGCAAGCTCGCTTTCCGCAAGGCCCTTTGCAAGGCGCAGCCGCAGCATAATATAGTCTTCCGCGCTGCACACCCCCTCGGGGCGGGGCGGCAACCCGGCCTGTAAAAAGGCTTCGGTATTTGGCGCAAAAGAAAAACGTTTTCCCCCAAGGCAAGAGTGGGCCGCCGGCCCAATGCCCAAATAGTCTTCACAGTTCCAGTACAGCAGGTTATGCCTGCTTTCAAACCCCGCCTTTGCAAAATTGGAAATTTCGTACTGCGCATAGCCAATTTTTGCAAGGCTTTCCACCGCATGCAGGTAAAAATCCGCCGCTTGCTCGGCGCCGGGAATATCCGGCGGCAAAGCGGCCGCAAGGGGGGTTCCCTCCTCCACCTTTAAAAGATACGCCGATATATGCACGGCCCCTTCCCCCTGCAAAAACCGCAGGGTATCGTCAAACTCCTGCTCGGAATAGCCCGGCAAGGCCAGCATGATGTCGCCGCTGATGTTGGCAAACCCCGCTTTGCGCGCATTGCGAAAGGCCCGCTGGGCCTGCAGCGCTGTGTGCGCCCTGCCAAGCCGGGCAAGGCTGCTGTCCCAAATGGTTTGCACCCCCAATGAAAGGCGGTTTACCCCCGCCCGGCGGTACCCCGAAAGCTTCTCTTCGGTGGCCGATTCCGGGTTTGCCTCCATGGTAATTTCCGCCCCCGGCAAAGGGTGAAAACCCCGCAGCAGCCGTTTTACCTGGGCCGGGGCAAGCAGGCTTGGGGTGCCCCCGCCAAAATATACGGTTTGCGGGCGCCTTGGCGCCCCCTGTTCGTCCTTCGGTGCATGCAGAGAAAAACTTTGCAGCAGCCGGTCAACATACTCTTCCGGTACGCCTGCGGCGGCGGCCGTATAAAAGTTGCAGTACAGGCAGCGGCTGTGGCAGTAAGGAATATGCACATACAACCCGTACGCCATAAAAACTCTCCTTTAAAATGCGGATACAACCCGCTGGCAGGGCCAACCGCCCCGCTTTATGGCCCTGCCCTGTGCAGCGGCCACTGCTACGATTGTACGCAGCAAAACCCTTTTCGTCAATCATGCCCCCTGCCCAAAAACCAGGGCGACGCTTTACGTTTGTACCGGCCATTTTGCTTTGCCGCTTGCTTTTGCCAGGGCAAGCCCTTACAATAAAGAAGGATTTTTTATAATTGTTTTTTGCCCCGCCGGCCCCGTGGCCCTTTCGCCCGTTTTTCTTTTAAACAACATTGGTATGAATATATTTTTTATACCCCGGCGGCAAAAAAGAAACCCGGCGGCAAAAACCCGCAAAATGAAAAAGGAGGCTTTGCCATGCGCGCAACAGCCCTGCAAAAAATTAAAAAACTGCCCCTGCGCTGGCACTGGCTGGCTTTTGGTGTTTTTTGCCTGCTGGCCTACGCCCTGTTTGCCCACCCCGATGTGGTGGAAACCAGCAACCACAGCTACCTTTTGCTGGACAGCACTTTCAAAGGCAATTTTTTAAATTTTTACAACGACGTAATGGCCCACCCCTTCGGCAAAAACCTTTACTACACCAACAATGCCCACTACAACATTGTGATTTACATTATTTTTGCATTGGCGGAGCTGCCGGTGTTTTTATTCAACCTTATTTTTAAAACCGCGCTGAACGAGCCCCTTCTGTATTTCATTGGCAAGCTGGTAAGCGCCGCCTCTTTTATTGCCTGTATTCCCGTATTTTACCGTATTGCGCGGGAACTTGACATCAAGCAGCCCGACGCCCACTGGGCCGCCTTGTTTTTTGCCCTTTCGCCCCCCGCTTTTTTTGCCTCTATGGTGATGGGCCAGTACGATTCCATCTGCCTGTTTTTTATTCTGATGGGGCTTTTGCAGTGGCTGCGCGGCAAAACACTGGCCTGCTCGCTTTGGTTTGGCCTTGGCGCCTCCAGCAAATTTTTTGCGCTGTTTTTGCTGGTGCCGTTGGTGCTGCTGGTGGAAAAGCGCCCCTTGCACATCATCAAGCACGGCCTTGTTTCCCTTTGGCTGGTGCTGCCCGCCAGCCTGTTGTTTTGGGGGCGCACCGGCGACATGGGCATATTCAACGACATTATGATAAGCCGCCTGTTTTCGGCCAAAATACCCGCCGCCAGCGATGTTTCTATTTTTCCCCTTTTATACGTTCTGCTTTGCATTGCCGCTTACCTTTGGCGGCCCAAAAAAGAGGACACCGGCCGCACCGGCATTTGGCTGTGCCTTGCGGCGTTCAGCTTTTTGTTTTTATTTGTAAGCTGGCACCCCCAATGGGTTATTTTGTTAATGCCCTTTTTGGTGCTTACCACCTTTATGGAAAAAAACCGCACCCCCTGGTTTTGGGTAGACCTGGTGCTGGCCGCCGGGTATTTTCTATTTTGCGCCATTGGTTACCCGCGCCAGCTGGAGGCCAACCTGTTGGATTACGGGCTGTTAAACGCCCTTACCGGCCTGCACACCAGCGCTGTGCCAGACTACAACGCCATTTCCTTTTACCTCTACCTCATTCCGGTGGTGGCCGCTTTGCCCATGGTGCTGTTTGGCGGCGCGGTGCTGGCCCACCTTTTGTTTAAGGTGCCCCTGCGCGGCGGCACCCCCGCCGCCCGCCTTGCCGGGGCGGCTGCCTCGCCCGCCAAAGAGCTGCCTGTTTTTGTATGGCTGGTTTTCTTAGGGGGCATGGCTGTATGGTTTGTACCCACCCTGTTTACCTGGCTGAAGTGCTTTGCCATTTTGTAGAAAACTTTTAACGGCACAAAAAGCCTCCAATGGTAACTGGCTGGAAAATATTTTTTTTGAACAGGCCTTCCTGTGAGCGTATTCTTTTAAAACCTTCTGCGAAAGGCAACAGCTTCCACAAACCATCCTTTGCTCAACAACAAGCTATATACCATTTATATTCCACACATTCCTTGACAAGCCGTTTTTCTTCACTTTCGAACAGCTTGGCCCCTGCGCAATTTTACTGCACAGAGGCCAAGCGATTTTTTTACGTGTAGTTCACCGAATGGCCTCCCGCACCTCGGCAAAGGCGGGGTTTGTACGGTACAAATGCCCCGCAATAACCTCCATCATCAAAAAGTCCTCTTCCGAATCGATATCCAAAACGGCGGTGTCCAGCATCTGGTAAATGTCGCACTTGCCGTCCCACAAAAAGCCACTGGTGTTTTCCGCCAAAAAATCCCTTTTAAAAACATAAATAGAGGCATTGATGTCGTAACAGGGTGGGGTTTGCTGGCGGGCCACAAAGCTGGTTTTTACCACCTGCTCCACATGGTCGTCCACACGCTTTGCCATGTTCATATAAGGGCTGCGGCGACTGGGCGCCGCGCTCATTACAAGGTCCAGGTCAGGCCGGGCCTCCATGGCGGCAAAGCAGCCCGCCACATCGGCGGCGGTGCGCAGGGGGCTGGTAATATCAAGGTCCATGTGGTAATCGTAGGCAAACCCCTGTTTTTCTTCCATCACCCGCAGGCTGTGCTGGAATACCTCCATTTTTGCCACCGAATCGCCGCTGAGGGCGGCGGGGCGGTGCAGGTAGTGTACCTCGGGGTACAGGCCCACCACAATGTCTTTTAAAAGGCCGCTGTCGGTGTTCAGCACAATATCGGCCTGTACATCCGGCCTTTGCCGCAAAAACAGTTCAACCGCCGCCAGCGAATATTGCACCAGCGGCTTGCCGCAAAAGGTTTTCAGGTTTTTGTTTTTAAAACCCTTGCTGCCCGCACGCCCGCAAATGGTAATCAAAAGTTTTTTTTCCATGTATCACACTTCCCCCAGTGTCAGTTTTAAAACCTGCAGCGCCCTGGCCGGGCTATTTACACTTTCCCCCGCACCGTTTTGCGCATAGTTTAAAAAATATTCCATTTCCCGCTCGTAGCGGCGGTTGGCCGGCTCGGCGAAATCCAGCACTTCACCCCCCGGCAGGGTAAGCAGCCCGGTGCCGAAATCGGCCGAAAGGGTGCCCGCCTCGGTGAATAGTTCCACCCCGCGGCGGTATTGCCTTCCAAAATAATCGAGATGAAGCTCACATAAAAATTTTGGGTAGGCCGCAATATACACCGACAAATCGTCGGAATCAATTTCCAAATGAGAGAACTTCCCTTTTAAATTAAAGCTTTGCAGCGGCAGGCCGAACAGGTCGGTGAGGTAGTCCCACTCGTGAATAAGGTCCAGCGTAACCCCGCCGCCCATGGCCCTTTGGGCGGAATACACCTTGCGGTAATCTGCCCCTTTGCGCCAGTCGGGCAGGTAACTGCTGCAAATAGAGCGCACCGAATATACCGGCAGGCCAGCCAGGCGCGCTTTTAACGCAAGATACACCCCGCACCAGCGCATGGGCGCGGCCACATAGGCCTTTTGCCGGGGCGAAAGGCCCAGCGCCTCAAGGGAATAACCGGTCCTTTCAAAAATGGGCTTTTCTATAAACAGGGTGCCCACTTTTCCCGCCAGTTCCCTCAGCGCTTCGGCGTGCAGGTTGGTGGGGTTTGTAACAAAGGCCACATCGAAGGCTTCCCCGGCGGGCAGCGCTGCCATTTGCCGGTGGCAGAGCGCCTCTGCCTCGGGGGGCAGGGGTTTTGAGGAAGAGCGAAGCGCCGCAACCTGCAAGGCAACACCTTTTTGCAGGCACAGGGCCGAAAGGTTTTTCAAATGCCGCTGCCCTATGCTGCCAAGGCCTACAAACAACGCCTTCATTCGTCGTCTTCCTTCCTTGTGTTGCCCTCTATCCCCTCCATCAGGCGAATCACCGCCAAATCCTCCTCAAAGCTCCAGCGGGCGCAGGCGGTGCCCTTCAGCACTTCAAAAAAATTGAGAATTTCATCCACATAGGCGTTTTCCACAATGTTGTCGCTGTAGCGGGCGTCCTGCTCAAATTCCTGGTAGGTGTTTACCTGCTGTTTTTGCCCGGTTTCGGCATGGTAGGCGTACAAGGCCTTGGGGTTGCCCTCCCAAAAAAGGTGCAGCCCCTCGCCGAACACCTCAAAATTGCGCACCGCCTTCGGGCTTACCACGTCCGCCGCCAAAAAGCCCTTGGCGCCGTTTTTATGGCGCAGGGTAATAAACCAGCTGTCGGGGTAGGGCAAGTCCAGCTCGCTGATGCTGTCTTTTTCCACATGGGCCTTTTCCACCGGGCCAAATGCCGAAACCAGCCAGGGCAGCTCTATGCCCAGTATTTCGCGCACACCGCCGGTGCGGGCATCGCCCACAAAAAAGTTTTTATAATTTTCCCAAGGGTGCCAGTCCGGCAGGTACTGGCCCACATGGTAAATGTAATTCACCGGCTTTGCAAAGCTTTTTACCTGTGCCTCAATATACTGGGTTTCGGCCCGGTACAGCATGGTGCTGCTTAAAAACAGCGTCAGGTTCTTCTCTTTTGCCTTTTGCATCAGTTCCTCATAGCCGTCGGCCACAAGGTTCAGCTCGGTAAACACCGAAAGCCCGTTGTCCAGCAATTGGTCAATCAGTATGGCATGGGTTAAAGGGGCGGTGCATACAAAGGCGGCGTCAAATTTTTCCGCGGCAAAGGCCTCCGGCAGGCTTGCGTAGGCGGCAATGCCAAGCGCCGCCGCCGCTTCCCGCCGGTTTTCGGTATTATCAACCCCCGCAAGGGTGTGCCCCGCACCAAGGCCGCGAAGCAGCCTTGCCCGGCGCTTGCCCATGCTGCCCAGCCCAACAATTAAAAAGTTCATACGCCCGCTCCTCCATCGTAGAAAATTTTTGGCGGTTTCAGCTTGCCATTTTGCAAAAACCGGTACAGAATGCGCACAATTTTGCCGCTGGTGTCGCCCCCGTTGTAGGGGCTTTGCGCCCGGTGCGCCACCGAGGCAAACCGGGGCGCGGCCGCTTTTTGAATGGCCCGGGAAATGGCCGCGGTGGTAGCTGGGCAATGGAGGATGTTGGCGCTGGTAAGCCGGCCGGCCTGCCTGCCGCCCACGTTTACACAGGGGGTACCCAGCGAGGGGGTTTCCACCATGCCGGAGGAGGAATTGCCCAGCACCAGCGCGGCATGCTTCATAGCCGAAAGGTACCGCAACACCCCAAGCGAGCTGAACAGCGCGGCGTTGGCATGGCTTTGGCAAAAGGCCTCTGCCATGCGGTTCATCTCCTCGCCGCCCGCGTCGGCGTTGGCGCGGGTAAACAGGTAAAACAAACCGGGGTTTTGCTCTGCCGCCCGCAGCAGCGCCCCGGCCTGCTCTTGCGGCGGCAAACCCGCCGCGGTTTCGGGGTGAAAGGTTACCAGCGCAAAGGGCCCTGTAAAGCAAAGGCCCAGGCTCTCTTTCAGCTGTGCAAGGCTCATCAGCTTCATTTTGCGAATATTCTCGTCGCCAAGGCCGCCCACGTTGAACACAAAGCCCGGCTGCTCGCCCATGCGCAGCAGCCGCTGGCGGTAAGCCTCGCAAGAGGGAAAATGTAGCTTTGCCATTTTGGTAATGCAATGGCGAAACCAGTCGTCGTCGGCGCCGCGGGTTACATCGCCGCCGCTGATGTGAGCCACCGGAATGTCCAGCAACGCCGCGGCCTGCGCCATGGCAAATATCTCGTACCGATCGCCCAGCAGCAGCACCGCATCCGGCTTTATTTTTTCAAAATAGGCAAGGCCGCCCCGCAGGGCAGCCGCCGTGCGCGCCGCCGTGCCCGCCCGGCCTTCGGGCGCCTTGTCGGCCAGTATGTCCAGCCTTTCGTCAATGGCAACGCCTGCCGCCGCGTCCGCCTCTATTTCGCTTACGGTGTTGCCGTACAACGGGGAAAGATGGCTGCCGGTAACCAGCAGCCTTAATTGTATGTCTTTGTGCCGGGCCAGTTTGAAAAGCACCGGGCGCAGCAGGCCATAATCGGCCCGGGTGCCCGTAACAACAGCAACGGTATACATAAAACAGCCCCTCTCCCCTAAAAATGTGCCTGCCAAACGGCCCTAGAGGCAAGCCGCGCCCCGGCACACGCCGGCAACAGGCAAGCCTTTTGCCTGAACATACCGAAACCGAAAAAATTGCAGGGCCCTTCCCGCGCCCGCAACGGCCCGCAAGCTTTGCTGCGTACGCTACAACTCAATCTTTTCATCCGGCCCGAACGCGCGTTTGGCCTTTTGCCCCAGCACCTCAAACCACCGCATGGGGGAAATGCCGTCTCCCGGGCGCTTGGTGGTAAGGTTTTCTTCTGTAAATTCTTCCCCCGCCTGTATTGCGCGGCCCGCCACAATGCTTTTGCGGGCAATGGCAATATTTTTGGCTTCGCTTTTGGTAACCCGCTTGTTCTTTTGGCCAAGGGCCATTTCGGTATGGCGCACCGTCCGCACCATTTGCGCCAGCTCTTCGGCGCTCAGGCTGGCCTTATGGTCGGGGCCGGGCAGGCTTTTGTCCAGCGTAAAGTGCTTTTCAATTACCACCGCCCCAAGGGCAACCGCCGCCACATCGCATTCCCAGCCGGGGGTATGGTCGGAATAACCCACCGGCAGGCCCAGCGCCTCGCAAATGGCCAGCATGGCCAGCAGGTTGGCGTCTTCGTACGGGGTGGGGTATTCGGTGTTGCAGTGCAGCACCGTAATGGGGCCTGCGCCGCCGTCTTCCAAAATGGTTACCGCGTCCTCAATTTCCGGCAGGGTGCTCATACCGGTGGAAAGCAGCACCGGCACCCCAAGTTTGGCAATGCGCAAAAGGTAGGGCAGGTTGGTAATTTCCCCCGAGGGAATTTTGCAAAGGGGCAGCTGCAAACTGCCCAGAAAATCAATGCTGGGCAAATCAAAGGCGGCGGAAAGGTACTGAATGCCAATTTCATCGCAGTACTCTTTTAGCTGCCGGTGCTCCTCAAAGCCAAAATGCAGCTTGCGCACCATTTCAAGCTGGCTTTCCCCGTCGCCGGTTTCGGCCTTCTGGTACTCTGCCTTTTGGGCAAAACGGCTTACCACAAGCTCGGGCACCGCGGTTTGGTATTTTACAATATCGGCCCCGGCCTGCTTTGCGGCCAGCGCCATTTTTTTTGCCATTGCAAGGCTGCCGTTGTGGTTCACCCCGGCTTCGGCAATAATTTGAATCATACGGCCTGCTCCTCTTTTTTTCTTTTCTTGCGGCGGCATATTGCGGCACCCACCGCAAGGCCGCCCGCACTTGCCGCCGTAACCAAAACGCCGGGCCAGGCCAGCGGCACCTTGTACCGCAATTCCACCCGGTTGTTTCCCTGCTGCAGGGGAATGGCGCATACAGCGCCCATAAACTCTTGTATTTCCACCGGCACGCCGTTTACCGTTGCCTGCCAGTTTTGGTCGTAGGGAATGGCGGCATACAGCAAAGTGTTGCTGCCCGTGGCCTCGATACTCCCTGAAATATACCCGTCCTGAATGGTAAAATCTCCCGCATTCTCAGCAGCGTTTTGGGCAAGTTCCTCTAGCGTTTGCAGCGGTGTGTAAACAAACTGCGCGCTTGCAATTTCTATTCCGAAGGAATTGTCAAACGAAAAATCCGCGGTTTCACCGGCCTGCAAATAACCAAGGTTGATAACGGTTGTTTCGGCAACGGAAGAAAAATAACCCTCGTAGCTATACCCGCCCATCAGCAGGCTGAAACTATATTCCCCGTTGTTGGTAAGATACGCATAATAATACCCGTTTTCTTTTGCCGTTACAACATATTTGGCACCCGCGGGCATGCTGCCGGTAAGCGGCGCCTCCTGCCCGCTTTGGGTTACCATTCGCGCCGTTTCCACCGGGTTCAGCACAAGGCCGGAGCTGCCGGTGAGCGCTTTGTAAAAATTGTTCTGGTAATCAATCGGGTTGCCATCACTCGCGGCCTCTTGCCCAAACCCCGCCTCAGTTTCGGGAATTGCAAACAAAAGCGGAAGAACATACGGGTTTTGGTAAACCGTATAGGGGCCGGTGCTGTTTGCTGTTTGCAGGTGGGCCGGCAGGGGCCGCACACCGTCGCCCAAAACATAGGCAAGGCCCAGTACCGAATCGGCAAAAGCGGTGGAACCGCCCGCATAACGAGTAAGGCTGCGGTAGCCCAGCGCCTCCAAAAAATTCACCGCCGCACTGTCTTGTGTAGAGCCAAAGTGGGTAATGCCCTTGTACCCAAACAGCATAGAATCGTTTAAAGAACGTTCGAAAATTTTTTCCACCCGGTAATTGCCACGGCCGTTTTGGGGCAGCAGTGCCAATGTTTGCTGCACATTTTCCACATAAGAATCATACCCTGAATAGGAATATTTTTCAAACTGGTTTGCAATATAGTACCCGTGCAGGCCAAGCTCCAATGCCACAGCGGCCACCAGCCCCACTGCCAGCAGCTTTTGCAGCCATTTACCGCGCACCCTTTGCCCTATAAAAAGTACAAAAGCAAACCCCAAAAGCAGAATGGCCGTAAGCAAAATTTTGCTGCGGCTGGTGCCCTGCGGGAACAGCGCCATTGCAAACAGCCCCAGCCCCAAAACCAGGGCCGAAAGGCCAATAGAGTGCCGCTCGACGGCGCCTTTGCCAACCGCTGCCGCCGCCAGCAGCACGGCAAAAAAACTGAAAAGATAGGAGTACCGGTGCGGGAACCAGATGGGCTCTTTAAGGCCATGCCACAGCACATCCAGCCCCTGCACCCAAAAAGACAACACCAAAATAGCCAAAAGGCCCGCCGAAACCAGCTTTTCCTTTTTGGCGATTTTTAGGCTTGCAAAAAAGCAGCCGAGCAAAAGCAGCGCCAGCACCCCGCAGTAGAGTTGGGGCATGCCGTTTTCAATGTCTGTTCCCCACACGAAGTTGCCCCATATAAGCCGTTCCGGCAGGCGGAGCAGTGGAAACTTTGTTTCGAGCGAAAACTGATATTCCAAAAGCGAGCCCTTGCTGCTGTTGAGGTTTACCAGCACAGGCAGCAACAACCCCCCGCAAAGGCCGCCCGCCAGCAGAGAACCGCCGGCAAAGGAAGCCCCCGCCTTTTTCCAGCCCGCCGCGCCCTCTTTGGGGCGCAGCGCCATGCTGTACAAAAAATACAGCACCAAAAAAATGCCGGCCATATACGCAATATAAATATTGGCAAAATTGGCCAGCGCCAGCACAACCGTATAAAATGTTGCCGGCGTGCCCTGCACAATACGGTCGACCCCATAGCAGGCCTGCGGCAACAGTCTTACCACGTCGTGCCACATGATATGTTGCGCGTC
>JBKEBR010000106.1:0-4193 GCA_047973285.1 Oscillospiraceae bacterium
ACCTCTAGCTATACCCGCAGCACAGACCCGGCCGGCACCATTACATTCTCCTTTACAAACAACAGCAGCCTTGCGGGGGCAATTGAGTTTGCGGTTTCTTACGCGGGCAACGCCGCCTACCTTGCCGCCGAATGGAGCAAAACCATAACGGTACACACACAGGCAAATCCGGAGGGCCTTGGCTCTGTTGCCTCCCTTTCGGGCGCTTCTACCGGCAGCATTACCGGCACCAGCAGTTTGCAGCAGTACACCAATTCCGCCGTATCGTCTATAAACGGTTCCACCCGCTGGACAAACGTGCCCGGCAGTGAAATTACCGGCCTTGGGGCGGCCACCTACGCTGTGCGGTACAAGGCCCGGGCCGAGGGCGACAGCGTGCTGTACGCCGCGTCGGACGCTGTAAACGTTACCGTAGAGGCGGGCGTTTACACCGTAACCCCCGACACCGGCAATTCCGAAGTAAGCTGGCAGCCCGCCTCCCCCGTTGCCGTGGTGCGGCTGGGAACCGCCAGCTTTACCGCCCTGCCCAGCCCCGAATACATTATTACCGGCGTGGCACTGAGCAGGCCCTCTTCCGGCAGCATTGCCTACAACCCCGCAACCGGCGCAATTACCGTTACCAAAGTAAACGCCAACCAAACCATTACCGTTACCACCAAACGCATTTCAAAGCCCGTGGTAACCATTGTTCCCCAAAATGTGCGCGAGCAAAACGGAGTATTATGGTCTGCGACGCCCGACACCGGCTTTGCCCTTTCGGTTACCGACGAATATTACGGGCTAACCAGCCTGACCGCTTCCATCAACGGCACCCCCGTGCTGGAAGAAGCCTTCAGCGAGGATAAGGCCCCCAAAAGCTATGTGCTCAACACGCAAAGCTACGCGGCCCTTGCAGGCGCCGAAAGCTTTGAAGTAACCGTGCAGGCAACCAACGCCATTGGGCAAACCACCCTTTCCAGCCTGCTGGTAAAGGCAGACACCACCCTGCCCACCATTGAGGTTGCCGGAAACCCCACCGCCAGTGTGCACAGCGCCATTTTAAGCATACAGGCCTCTGCCGGCCCCTCCGGCATTGCCGAGGTAAGCGTGGAGGGCACCGGAGACATTACGGGGGCCATTTCGGGGCTTCTCACCTTTCCGCAGGCCAACTACACCGTTAACCAGAACGGCAGTTACACCTTTACCGTAAAAAACGGGGCCGGTGCGGTGGCCACCAGGCAGGTAACGGTACTCACCATTGTGGGGGTAAGCACCCGTTTTACCCTAACCCCCGCCTTCCGCATTGATGAAACCAAGGTAATTAAAACCGAAGCCATTTTCACCGACGTAAAAACGGAACTGCTGGATGAATACGGCCAGCCGGTAGAGGGCGCCAAAATTTCTTTCAGCATTGTTACAGCCGCCCCCGGCACACGCTATACCGACGCCGACGGAAAGGCACAGTATGGCTCCAGCTATACCGAAGGCAGCTATACCCTGAGCGCCCGGTTTGACGGCGGGTTTATAAACGGCCTGTATTACCTGCCTTCACAAGACAGCAAGGAAATTGAAGTGAAGGAGCAGGCAGAGCCGCTTATTTACGACAGCCAGGTGTTCGCCTCTAAGGCGGGGGAAAAGAACGGGAAAATTTTGGGCGTAAATGAAAATATGGAATACATTGAATGGATTCCCACCATTGGCGTAAACCAGCAGCTGCACCCCGTAACCGGCAGCACGGTAACCGGCCTTGCCCCCACTATATACTCCATTCGTTACCGTGAGTACGCCGTGGGCAACACCCTTTACCTTGCCTCGCCCTACTACATTTTCAGCTTGCCCAGGGCGGAATGGACGGTTGCCGCAGACAGCAGTGTTGCACATGTTTTGTGGGGGCCGGAAACCAGCTCGGTGGATGTTGCCCCAGGGGGCACCGCCTACTTTACGGTTGCGGCAGAAAACGGCCACAAAATTACCGGGGTATCTGTAAACCGCCCGGGCTATGTGGGAAATGTAAGCTACGATAACCAAACCGGGAAAATTACCATTACCCGCATTACCAGCAATGTTACGCTGTTTGTAACAACCGAAAAAACTGCCGCCGAAACCCCGGCCAGCAGCAGCCCGGCGGCAGAAAGCAGCAGTTCTTCGGCAACAGCCTCTTCCACATCCGGCAGTTCCTCACAGGCAGGCGCCGCCTCTTCGGCAAGCAGTGCGCCCTCCTCCTCTGCCGCCTTATTGGCGGCTGGTGAAAGCGAAAGCAGCGGCAGCGGGGTTGCCGCTTCGCAAAATGGCGCGGGCAGCAGCTCTTCCGAAGCCGCCGCCGAGGCCTCCCTGTCTGATGCGGCGGTGCCGCAGGCCCAGCTGCCCGGCAAGCAATGGCCCGTTTTGCCCATTGCTTTGATTGCGGTGGTACTTGCAGGCCTTGCCCTGCTTCTCTACCTGCGCAAAAGAAAGGCACACCAAGAAAAATAGCCCCCCAAAAAGCGCCTGTGCCGGGCGCCCCCTGCCATGGCAGCTTCCGTTTGCCGCAGCGGGCAGCCTGCCCGGCGCGGCAAACCGTCCATGGCAGAAACAGGGCAGAAAAGGCCATTGCTTTGCTGGGGGCAGGGGCCTGGTTTTTATGGCGAATTTACCGCAGAGTATGGCGTGTATCTGTTTTTATTTCCTTTATATTCTTTGCGCCATTGGCAATTTTTGCACCTTTAAATTGGCAATGGCCGGCACGGCTTTCCCCTGCTTCAATCTTTTGCATTTTTCGCATTGGGCCGCCTGCCGGGTTTTACCCCAACGCAGAAACAGTCTGCCACCGCGCTGCCTTTTCTTTCTTCATGCTGAAACAAGCCAAAAAGCTGCCCCCCTACCCAACGGGAGCAGCTTTTTATTGGTTTGCTTTTGTTTTACGGGGCGGTTTTCAACATGCTTTCAAAAAAGCACTATTTTTTTGAAAACAATTCATTCAGCCCCCGCTTCCATTTTTGAACTGATTTTCACGCAGGACACCTTCGGTATGGGAAAGGTGGCCACAACCGCTTCGGGCAGGCCGCTTTGCCGGTTTCTCGGAATTGCCGCAACATTTCCCGAATGCTCATTTGCCACAAATATCCAGTCCCCACACGGGCTTATTGCAAAGCTTCGGGGCCACAGCCCACCCGCCGAAGCGTCGCCAACCCGAAGCAAAGCGCCCTCTGTATCCACAGAAAAGCAAACCAGCCGGTTGCTGCCGCGCACGGAAACGTATAAAAAGCGGCCGTCCGGCGAAAGGTGAATGTCTGCGGCAAAATTTTCCTGCCCAGAGGCAGCTTCAAACAAAGGCAGCCTTTGTTTGATTTGCAGCCCCCCCGTGTGGCCGTTGTACGCCAGCGCAATTACATGGTTCCCCAGTTCGGTGCACAAATACACATTCTTGTTGTTTGCAGAAAAAACCACGTGGCGGGGGCCTTCGCCCGGGGGCAGCACAACCGTTTGTTCCGGACAAGGGGCCATTCCCCGCCCGGGGCCCATTATTTTGTACACCAGCAGTTGGTCGGTGCCAAGGTCGGCCGCTATGGCAAACCTGTCCATTCCATCGGGGGTGAGGGAGTGCGCATGCGGGGCGGCCTGCCGCTGTGCCACCGGCCCACTGCCGCTGTGCCGGTATTTGCTGAGCTGTTCTCCAATTTTCCCATTCGGCAACAGGCCATACGCCTCCACATCGCCGCTCAGGTAGTTGGCGGCAAACAAAAGCCCCCCGTTTTTTGCCACAGACAAATGGCACAAGGCGCTGCCCGCCGTGTTTACATGGTTCAGCTTTTGCAGCACCCCCCTGGCGCTTACATGGTAGGCGTCAAGGCCGCCGCCTTGGGGCAGCTCGTTCACCGCATACAGGCATTCTTCGTGCAAATTAAAATAGGACGGGTTTACGGTGTTTTGCGCCAGGGAAATAAGTGTAAACTTTTTACAGCGGGGGTTAAACCCCAAGCTGTAAATACCTTCGCCCCCCTCTTGCGTATAACACCCGGCAAACAACAACATACGCAGCCTCCCTTTTCGCAAAAAACAGAAAAACCGGTGAAGGCAAGAAGGCCCCCGCCGGCTGTATGCGCATAATCAGCTTTCCACTTCAAAAATGGCTTCCACTTCCACCGGAATCAGGCCGTTGGGCAGGTTGCGGGTTCCCATAACGGTGCGGGCATGGTACCCCCGTTCCTCCAGTACCTCGGCCATGGTGTCGGAAA
>JBKEBR010000107.1:0-3033 GCA_047973285.1 Oscillospiraceae bacterium
GCCTGCAACAGCGGCACGGCGGGGCTGCACCTGGCGTTTCTCTCGGCGGGCATTGGCCCCGGCATGGAGGTAATTGCCCCCACCCTCACCTTTATCGCGGCGGTCAACCCCATTCGGTATGTGGGGGCAAACCCCGTTTTTATCGGCTGCGACGACACCTGGTGCATCAACCCCGAAGCAGTGCTGGAGTTTTGCACCCAGCGGTGTGAAATGCGGGGCGGCAGGCTGTACAACCGGCAAAGCGGCGCCCATGTGGCGGCGCTGGAGGTGGTGCACGTGTTCGGCAATATGGCCAACATGCCCCGTTTGGTTGCCATTGCCAAAGAATTCAACCTTATTTTGGTGGAGGACGCCACCGAGGCACTGGGCACCCGGTACACCACCGGCGTGTTCGAGGGCAAAATGGCGGGCACCATGGGGGATATTGCCGCCTACAGCTTCAACGGCAACAAGCTTATCACCACCGGCTCGGGCGGCATGGTGGTTTCAAACCACCCCGAATGGGCAAAGCACGCAAAGCACCTCTCCACCCAGGCCAAAACCGACGAGCTGCATTTTGTGCACGACGAGGTGGGCTACAACTACCGCCTCACCAATTTACAGGCGGCCCTTGGCCTTGCCCAAATGGAACAAATCGAGGGGTTTATTGCCCACAAGCACAAGCTTTACGATTTTTACAGGCAAAAGCTGGACGGCAAAAATGGTTTTCGCCTGCTGCCCTTTGCAGAGGGCATTCGTTCCAACAAGTGGTTTTTCAGCCTGTACCTGGAAACCCGCCAGCGGGACGTAACCATCCGGGCGCTCAGCGCGCAAAAAATACAGGCAAGGCCGGTGTGGGCGCTCATTCACGAGCAGGCCCCCTACAAGGGCTGCGAGGCCTACGCCCTGGAAAAAGCGCTCGACCTGCGCGCCAACATTGTCAACATCCCCTGTTCCACCGGGCTCTCCCTGGAGGACGCCGCCCGCGTGGCCGAGGTGCTTTTGGCCCTGTAAGCTTTTCCGTTTCCGGCGGGGGGAGCGGCCGCTCCTTCGCCAATGCCTGCGGCCCGCGCCGCACCGTGCGCCGTGTGAAATGGCGGCGCAGGCCCGCCGCGTGAAAACCGTACAAATTTTGCAGCAAGGTGGCATGCCCATGTTGAATATTGACGACTTGATTATTGATGAAAACCTTTCGGTGTTCGAGGCCATGAAAAAACTGGACGAAACCGGCCGCCGCATTTTGTTTGTGGCGCCGGGCGGGGCGCTGAAAGGCGTACTCACCGACAGCGATGTGCGCCGGTTTATTCTGCGTGGCGGCAGCCTGAGCCTGCCGGTGAGCAACATGGCAAATTATTCGCCGAAATCCTTGCCGGTAGAACAGCGCGCCAGGGCCAAGGAATTTCTCAGCTGCAACAGCATTGACGCCGTGCCCATTTTAAACAAACAGGGCGTGATGGTAGATATTGCCTTCAGCAACGAAACAGACGATGTCGTAACCAAAAAACAACTGCACCTCCCGGTGGTTATCATGGCGGGCGGCCTTGGCACGCGGCTGTACCCTTACACCAAAATTTTGCCAAAGCCCCTTATCCCGGTGGGGGAAAGCCCCATTTTGGAGCTGGTCATCCAAAATTTTTACGATTTTGGCTGCACCGATTTTACGGTGCTTGTAAACCACAAGAAAAATATGATCAAAAGCTATTTCAGCGACATTGAGAAGGATTACGCCCTTTCTTTCATTGATGAGGACAAACCCCTTGGAACCGGGGGCGGCCTTTGCCTCATCAAAGGCAAAATGCAGGAGACTTTCTTTTTAACCAACTGCGATATTTTGATTGACGCCGACTATGCCGATATGATTAAGTTCCACAAAAAGAACGGCAACGCCGTTACCCTGGTGTGCGCCATGAAGCATTTTACCATCCCCTATGGCGTGGTAGAGCTGGAAAAGGACGGCAGCTACAAGCGCTGCGCCGAAAAGCCCCAGATGGACCTGCTCACCAACGCCGGCATGTATGTGGTGGAGCCTTCGGTGGTGGAACAAATTCAGGACGGGGTATACCAGGGCTTCCCGGATATTATCGACCAGTGCCGCGCCCGGGGCGAAAAGGTGGGGGTATACCCGGTAAGCGACGGCAGCTGGATGGATATGGGCCAGCTGAAAGAGCTTGAAAAAATGCGCACCCGCATGGAAACAGAGCCCGGCTGCTGAAGGCCGCCCCTGCGGCTTTCAGCCCGAAAACACTGGAAAAGCGGGGCTTGGCACAGTGCAAAATAAGGATATATGTATGCAAAAAGCTTTTTACAAAAGATACCCTGTTGCCATAACAGCAGCCATTGCCGCCGCGATGCTGCTGTTGCGTTATGTATTGCTGGGCATTTATCCTTTTGGCGATGGAACCCTGCTTACCGGCGACTTGAACGGCCAGTACATCAACTATTTTGCCCATTTTAAAAGCGCCTTTTCCGGGCAGGGGGGCTTTGCGTACTCTTTTACCAAGTCCCTTGGCGGCAACCTGCTGGGGCTGTTTGCCTACTATGTGTCCAGCCCGCTTAACCTTTTATACCTTTTGGTTCCGGTAAACAAATTTGCGGGTATGGTCTCGGTTGTTTTCTTTATAAAAATCATGCTCGCCTGCAGTTCTTTTTGTTTTTACATTTACCGCAAATTTCCCCAAATGAGCTGGCTGGGCATTCCGCTGTCCCTGGGGTATGGCTTTATGGCGTACACCCTTGTCTACGCGCAAAATATTATGTGGCACGACGTGGTAATTCTGTTGCCGCTGGCCTGCTATGGGGTAGACCGTATTGTGCAGGGCAAGCCGGCAACTTTTTATACGGTTGTGCTGGCGCTGGCCATTTGTCTGGCCATGGCCATTTTTGTGCTGCTGTGGGGCAAAGAGCCCGAAATGCGGCCGTTGGGGGTGTATTACAATCAGGAACTGATTGAAACCCTCGACTACCTCGATGCGCAAAAGGTTGAATATAAAATTGATGGCAACAGTGTGCTGGTACGCGCCGATCAATATGCCGACATTCAGCTCGGTTTGCGCC
>JBKEBR010000108.1:0-1810 GCA_047973285.1 Oscillospiraceae bacterium
ACCTGCACCTCGCAGCTTTCGCCCTTTTGCAGCAGCGGAATTGCCGGCACTTCGCTGCCATTTACCAGTATTTGCCGCACCCCGCGGCTTACGTGGGCGGGGTTTTGCACCGTTATATTGTACACACCCCCGCGCAGGCGCCGGGTGGCCGTAAAGCCGTCCCATTCGGGCGGAATGCAGGGGTCTACCGTAAGGCTGTCAAATTCGGGGCGGATGCCCAGCATAAAGCGGGTGGCCGCAAAATAACTCCACCCGCCGCTGCCCGTCATAAAGGGGTGGTGGGCTTCGCCAAATTTGGTGTGGGCCCTGCCGGTAATAAACTGGCAATAGCTGTAGGGTTCGGCCCGGCGGGTTTCTATTTTGTCGTTTTGGTAATAGGGGCACAGGGCGTTGTAATACTGCATGGCACGCCCCCCGCGGCCAAGGCGGCATTCGGCCGCCCACGCCCAGGGGTTGGGGTGGCTGAAAATGGAAGCATTCTCTTTGAGGCCGGGGTACACCCGGGTTACAAAGCCAATGTCATCGTCCGGTTTTGTATAGGCGGGGGCGTTCAACTCAATGCCCCAGGGGGTGGCAAGGTAGCTGTGCACCGCATCCATGCAGGCAATGCCGCGGCTGGGGCTTGCCGCCCCCGAAAGCACCGCCCAGGTGTTGCTTTCCAGGTGTACCTTGCCCTCCTCGTCAGCCTTTGTGCCAATGGGGCGGCCGGTTTTGGTAAAGCCCCGCAGGTACCACTGGCCGTCCCACAGGTGGTTTTCGCACACCTTTGTTACTTGCTGTTTTATTTTGCCGTAGGCTTCCACGTCGCCGTTGTTGCCAAGGCGGGCGGCCAGCTCAATAAAATGCCCCAAAGCCCACACCTGCAAAAAGCTTACCATGGCGCTTTCGCCGCCGCCTAAATTGAGGCAGTCGTTCCAGTCGGCCCGCAGGCCAAGGCAAACCCCATGGCTGCCCACCATGCGGGTGGAAAAATTGAGGATGGTTTTCAGGTGGTCATACACCGTGTCCTGCCCGCCGTCGGCATAGGGCACCGTTTGGGCGGCAAAGGCAAAGTCGCCGGTTTCCCGAATATATTCCACAACCGAGGGCACCAGCCACAAAGCGTCGTCGCTGCAAGCGTCTTCTATACCGTGCACCATGGAAGCGGCGTCGGGCGTGGGCACCACCGTAGGGCTTTTAAAGCTTTGGCCCTCCCCCTTTGGCTCAAACCATTCCGGCTGGAACAAATGCAGGCCGTACCCCTCGCGGGTAAGGCCGTTCATCAGCTGCAAAATGCGGCTGCGGCAACCTTCGGGGTTTGAGTGCTGCACCGTCATGGAATCCTGCGCGGTGTCTCGGTAACCAAGGCCGGTGCGCCCGCCCACCTCTATAAAGCTGGCAAAGCGGGAAAAATTTACGTTTATTTCGCTTTGGTACAGTGTCCATATATTCAGCATGGTGTTCATGCCGGGGTTTGGGGTGTTCACCTGCAGGGCGCTGCATTTTTGCTGCCAATATTCGGCCAGGGCGGCCAAGGCGGCGGTGCGCGCGGCGGGGGCCGCAAATTTCTTTCGCAGCAGCGCGCCGTTTTCCCGCTTGCCCTCGCCCAGCATAAAGCAGGCGTGCTGGCTGCCCTGTGCCGGCAGGGTAAAGGCCTTGTGCAAACCGGCGCACTGGTTGCCGCCGTTTTCAAAGCTGCCGCTTAAAACCCCGCGCTCTACCCCCACAGGGTTGGTTTCGGTGCGGTAGGGGCCAATAAATGCCTCCCGCACGGTGTCGAAGCTGTCGGGCATAAAATCGGCGGTAAAATACTGGTAGCCGTGCTCTTCAT
>JBKEBR010000109.1:0-6101 GCA_047973285.1 Oscillospiraceae bacterium
CGTATACAAAGCTTCTAAAAAAGGTGCGCATGCTTAACTTTGCCCCGGGTAAGTGTACGAAGCGGTGCGCGGCAGGCCCAGCTTTGTAAGGGCATTTTCCTCTTTTTCACGCATGTGAACCGCTTCAAGGCCGCCCTTTTCATGGTCGTACCCCAAAAGATGGTACATGGAATGAACCGTAAGGTAGGCCACCTCGCGCTGCAAAGAATGCCCATAAATAGAGGCCTGCTCCACCGCCTTTTCCATGGAGATCACCACATCCCCCAGCATGGCGGCGCCTGTTTCCATATTGGTGTCATACTTTCCGTTTTCACCAAGCGGAAAACTGAGCACATCGGTGGCATTGTCTTTGCCGCGGTGCTGGGCATTCAGTTTTTGAATTTCCTCGTTGTCTACAAAGGTAACGCTAACCTCTGCCGGGCCTTTAAAATTTTCCAGTTCCAAAACGGCATTGCAGGAGCGGCGAATTAAAATGCGCAGCCCCGACGGAATTTTAACCGCCTTTTGTTGGTTGGAAATATACACTTTATGCGCCATTTTTTCACATCCTATCTTTTATTTTTGTTGTACGCCTGGTTATATGCCTTAATAATTTCCTGTACAAGCCGGTGCCGAACAACATCCTTTTCAGTAAAGTGAACCCGTGCAATACCCTCAACATTCTTTAAAATATTCAGCGCTTCCACAAGGCCGCTTTTGCTTTTGTCTGGAAGGTCTATCTGGGTAACATCGCCGGTTATCACCATGCGGGACTCTACCCCCATGCGGGTTAAAAACATCTTCATCTGCTCCCGGCTGGTGTTTTGCGCCTCGTCCAATATAATAAAGGCGTCCTCCAGCGTGCGCCCCCGCATATAGGCAAGGGGGGCTACCTCTATCACCTGCTTTTCCATCAGGCGGGCACTGGCTTCTGCGCCCAGCATGTCAAACAAAGCGTCGTACAGCGGGCGAAGGTAAGGGTCTACCTTGTTCTGCAAATCGCCCGGCAAAAAACCCAGCTTTTCGCCCGCCTCTACCGCCGGGCGGGTTAATATAATATGGCTAATCTGGTGTGCCTTGTATGCCTTAACAGCCATGGCAACTGCCAAATAGGTTTTGCCGGTACCCGCAGGCCCCACGCCAAAAGTAATGGAATTTTTGGCAATGGCCTCAATATACGCCTTTTGCCCAAGGGTTTTGGGGCGTATGGGGCGCCCCTTTTCGGTGATAATAATAAAATCGCTGGTAAGCTGGTTTACCTTCTCGTTGTTGCCGTCTCCCGTCAGGGAAATGCAGTAGCGCACCGCCTGCTCATCCAGCGGCAGGCCAGCCTCGTGTAAATGCACCATCGCCATAAGGGTTTTTTCGGCGGCCACCACCCCCGCTTCTTCCCCTGCAATTTTAATTTCGGGGCCGCGGCAAACAAGCAAAACGCCATATTCTTTTTCCAACTGCTTAACGTTTGCATCCTGCTGGCCAAAAATTGCAAGCGCAACATCCATATTTTGCAGTTCAAATTTCTTTTCTATAATATCATTGCTCCTTAAAATTCTATTAATAACTTATAGAATTTCCTTCTAAATGTAGTTATTATACCATAATTTGCAACATTTAAACAGTTTATTTCAAAAAAACAGTTTGCCGCAAAATATTGCTATACAGTTAAAAACAACTTATAATGGGCTTAGGGCAAGCGCAAAGAGGCGCCGGTTCTTTGGCCGTATCTTTATTTTTAGGTGAAAATACCATCATATCTTGCCTGTTGCCCCTGTGGGTAACGCATTGTTCTTTTATATTTTCAAGAAAGGCGGCAGTGAAAACAAACGATGGCAAACAAAAAGCACCTGTTTGGCGATACAATTGAGCCCGCCTGCACTTATTGCCAATTTGGCAGGCTGGCCCCCGACCATATTATGGTTTTTTGCCGGAAATACGGGCCTGTTGCCCCCAATTATAAATGCAAAAAATTTATTTATAACCCGGTAAAGCGGGTTCCCAAAAAGCCGCCGAGGCTTCCCTCGTTTTCCGCCGAGGATTTTAATTTGGATTAGTACCGGCCGGTATTTTAAAACCCGGTTTTTGCAGGTATGCAGCTAAGTGCAAAAAAAAAACAGAAGCGCCAAACGGCGCTTCTGTTTTTTTACAAGGCTTATTTTTGCTTTATACGCTGGTAATTCTTTGCAATTTCGGCAAGAATGGCCGCCGTGCCTTTTACGCCAAAATGGCTGCTGTCCAGCATAATGTGGCGGTCTGAAAAGGTGGTTTTTGCCTTGCCGCCATATTCGCGCCGGTATGCTTCACGGGCTTTGTCCACCGCGTCCATCATTTTGCGGCCCTGCTTTTCTTCCATGCCCAAAACCTCGGTGCAATTGCGCAGCCGCTCTTTTTCAGGCGCATAAATGTAAACGCTCAGCAGGTTTTCATAGGAGGCCAAAATAGAATCGGCACAGCGGCCCACAATGATGCAGGAGCCCCTGCCGGCCAAATCTTCTATAATATTCTTCTGAACCATAAAAATTTCGTTCTGAACAGACTTCGACTCCATGCCAAGGGGGTACATCCGTTTCAAATAAATGGAGTTAGTCCCCTCTTCCACATTGCTTATCTGCGAAATATGCATATCCATGCGCTTTGCGGTTTCTTCCACAATGTCCCGGTCATAAAATTCTATGCCCAGCTGCCGTGAAAGTTCCTGCGCAATAGAGCGCCCCATACTTGCAAACTGCCGGGATATAACAATGATAATCGGCTTCATGGCTTTCCTCCTGAAATTATAAGCTTACCCCGTAACCCTGCGCGCCGCCGTTTTTTCACGGCGGCTGTTGATGGCGCGAACAACACAGGAAAGGGTGAAGTTAATAACAAAATATATGGCAAACGCAAGGCCGAATAGCACAAATACATCGCTTACAAGCTGGGTATTGGTTCCGTTGTACATATACGATGAGCTTAAAATTTTCCGCACTCTCGACATAAGCTCTATAACCGCCACGTTGGCAAGGTAAGAAGAGTCTTTAATAGTGGTAATAACCTGGCTCAAAAGGGTTGGCACAATGGCCTTATAGGCCTGCGGCAAAACAATGTACAACATAATTTGCAAGGTGCTGAACCCCTGCGAGTGCCCCGCTTCAAACTGCCCGTGGGGAATTGCGTTCAGCCCCCCGCGCACAATTTCCGCCACCACAGAAGAGGTGAACAAAACAAGCGCCACAGAGCCGCGGAACAGAATTTTCATTTCAACAGAGGTAAGCCCCACCATTTTGTGCGAGAAAAAGTCTGGCACCGGGAAAAACACCAGGCAGATAAAAATCCAAAGCAGCAGCGGCGTGTTGCGGAACAGTTCAATATAGGCGGTTGCCAGCCATTTAAAAATACGAACCGGCTTTGCGGTGCAGTAGTTGCGCACAAGCGCTAAAACAGAGCCAAACAACAGCCCGAAGAAAACCGAAATTACCGAAATAATGAGGGTGAACCCAACACCCTTGGCAATGTAAATTAAAACGCTGCCGTTCAACAGCATTGAAAAACTAGCTTCCCATTGGCCCATTGCTGTGCCCTACCTTTCTGCCGTTTTTGCGGTAACTGTACGTGCTTCCCTCATTTTCAAAGACATTTCCCACCGGCTGGCAATGCTGGAAAGCGGGAAGCAAATAAGGAAAAATACCACGCCGGTTACAATATAGGCCGGTGCATACGCGCCCCCCGTACTTGCGCCGGTAACAAAGCTGTAGGTAAGCGAGAGCAAATCGGCCCCGCCAACAATATACAGGCAGGAGGTATTTTTTATAAGGTTTACAACCTGGTTTACCATAGGAGGCAAAATAATTTTAATGCTTTGGGGTAAAATAATGTGGTACATATAGCGCGGGTAGCTGAACCCCTGCGACATGGCCGCTTCAAACTGGCCTTTGGGAATGGCCTGAATACCGGCGCGCACCACTTCGGCCACATAGGCGCCATGGTACACCCCAAGTGCAATAATGCCAGTGGTAATAATTTCAACACGCACCCGCATAAAGGCCAGTGCGTAGTACAAAAAGCACATTTGCAGCAATACCGGTGTGTTTTGAATAAGCTCTACATAATCGCGGGCCACGGCCCGCAGCCATTTCACACCACCGGTAGAAAAAAGCCCAAATAAAAACCCCAGAACAATGGCCAGCAAAAGGCCGCCAAACGCTGTTTGCAGAGTGTTCAGGGTTCCCAAAATAAAAACATCCCTGAATGTCCATATTTTTGCCCACGCATCTGCGGAAAACAACCCGGCCATAGATAGCACCCTCTCCTCCATAATGGAATAGAAAGCCCTGCCCAAACAGGCGCAGGGCTTTCTTTGTTTAATTCTTACAGGCCAAATTCTTCAACATACCCGGCAATGGTTCCGTCGGCAGTCCATTCCTGAATCAGGTCTTCACAGTAGGCAGAGAAACCGGAATCTTTCTTGGTGGCAATGCCGTATTCCTGCGGGGCAAATTCGTCTTCAATGTAAGAGCGGCCCTCGGTGCGGTAAACCGCAAGAATAGAGCGGTCTACACAGAACGCGTCTACCTGGCCGGCGCTCAAAGCGGTGGAAATGGCGGGGTAATCTTCATACTGGCGGAAGGATACACCCTCCGTCCAGGTGGCGGCATCAAAGGTTTCGGCGCTAAAATTGTCGCCGGGAATAACGCCGGCGTCAACCATGGCGGCCACAAGGGCGCGGGCTGAGGTGGAACCGGAAGAAACGCCAACGGTTTTGCTTTCCAAATCGGCCAGGGTTTTAATTCCGGAGGCATCCTCTACCAACACGGTAACATGGTCGGTATAGTAAGGGGTGGTGAAGTCCCAGCTCTGGCGGCGCTCATCGGTAATGGTGAAAGTAGCCAGCACGCAGTCGATATCGCCGGCATCCAAAAGCTCGGTGCGGGTGGCAGCGGTTACGGGGGTGAATTCCACGTCTACGCCAAGCGTTTCGGCAATTTTGCGGGCAATTTCAATTTCCATACCGCTGTATTCGCCGGTAATGGGGTCTTCAAAGCCAAAGCCAACAACGGCATTTTTTACGCCAACACGCAAAACGCCGCGGTCTATAATTGCCTGAACCTCTGCGGCAACAGGGGTGCTTTCGGCAGCGGATGAAGCCTCCGAAGAAGCGGCGCTGGCAGCAGTGCCGGACGATGCACTGCCACCGCAGGCAGCCAGCATAAACAGCAGGCCTGTAGCCAGCAAACCAGCCAGTAACGATGTGAGCTTTTTCATAACAAATCCTCCTAAAAATAAATTGATATACTCTCCCACTCAAATACCTTACAGAATTTTCCCCAGAAAACTTTTCAGCCTTTCGCTTTGGGGGTTTACAAAAAAGTGTTCAGGAGTGCCTTCCTCCAGTATTTGTCCATCAGACATAAACACAACCCGGTCGGCAACCTCGCGGGCAAACCCCATTTCATGGGTTACCACCACCATCGTTATGTTTTCCTCTTTTGCCAGCTTTACCATAACATCCAAAACCTCTTGAATGGTTTCCGGGTCCAGCGCAGAGGTGGGCTCGTCAAAAAGAATAATTTTGGTCTGCGAGCACAGCGCCCGCGCAATGGCAATGCGCTGCTGCTGCCCGCCCGAAAGGGTGGCCGGGTACGCATGTGCTTTCTCCCGAAGCCCCACAACATCCAGGTAATGGTAGGCCAGTTCTTCGGCCTCTGCCTTTGTTTTATGGTGCAGCTTCATGGGCGCCAGCGTAAGGTTTTTCATTACCGAAATATGGGGGTAAAGGTTGAACTGCTGAAACACCATCGACATGGTGTCGCGCACAATTCGGCGTTTGTTGTGGTGGGTAAGCTCTTCCTCGTTGATATATACATGGCCGCTGGTTGGCTCTTCCAAATAGTTCATGCAGCGCACGGTGGTAGATTTGCCCGAGCCGGACGGCCCGATGATAACCAGCTTCTCCCCCTCTGCAACTTCCAGTGAAATATCCTTCAGAACATGTAAATCGCCAAAATGCTTGTTCACATTCTCCAGTTTTATCATGCTTCCCCATCCCTCTTTTTCAGGCCCACGGCAAAATAAAAAGTGCTTCTAATCCCAATAAAAGGGAAAAGAAACACCTTTGTTTCTATAAATATAATATATATTATACCGGC
>JBKEBR010000110.1:0-5855 GCA_047973285.1 Oscillospiraceae bacterium
GCCCAAAGGGGCGGGGGCTTGCAAATTCCGGCATTTGCCGGTATTCTAGTAATTCGTGCCCGTGTTGACCAAGATAGAAAAAGCAGGAGAAACCATGGAACAAACAAAGGGTGTTGCCCTTGCAAACAACAAAACCTTTTACCGTACGGTGCTGGGCCTTGTGGTGCCCATGGCGCTGCACAACTTAATCAATGTGGCGGTGCAAAGCGGCGATGTCATCATGCTTGGCATGGTGGGCGAAAAGGTGCTTTCGGCCGCGTCGCTGGCCGGGCAGGTGCAGTATGTAATGATGCTGCTGTTTTTCGGCCTCTCCTCCGGCGCCATGGTGCTGGCCTCCCAGTATTGGGGCAAAGGGGACGTGCGCACCATCGAAAAAATACTGGGCATTGCCCTGCGCCTTTCTTTTTCGGCGGCGCTGGTATTTTTTGCCGCCGCCATGCTGGTGCCCGGCGCCCTTATGCGCATTTTTACCACCGATGCTGAAATTGTGGAATACGGCATTGTTTATTTGCGGCTGGTGGCGCCCGGGTATTTGTTCACCGCCTTCACCAACAACTATTTAAATATTATACGAAGTGTAGAAAAGGTTATTTTTTCTACCGTTGTGTATTTCCTCTCCCTCGGCATCGACCTTATTCTGAATGCCATCTTCATTTTTGGTTTGTTTGGTTTCCCCGCCCTTGGCATTGCGGGGGCGGCGGCCTCCACCTCGGTTACCCGCGGCATTGAACTGGTGCTGGTGCTGGTATACGCGCTGCGCAACCCGGTGCTGCGCCTGCGCGCAAAAGACATTTTTTCGCGCGAGAAGCAGCTTACCAAAGATTTCTTCCACTATGCCACTCCCACCATTGTCAACGAATTTTTGTGGGGCCTTGGCATGGCGGCCAACGCGGTTATCATTGGGCGCATGGGGGCCGCCGCCGTGGCGGCAAACTCGGTGGCGCAGGTGGTGCGCCAGTTGGCAACGGTGGTGTGCTTTGGCATGGCCAACGCCACCGCCATTATGGTCGGCAAGGCCATCGGCTCGGGCAACGAGCAGCTGGCAAAGCAATACGCCGCAAGGCTCATTCGCCTTACGGTACTAACCGGGCTGGCCGGGGCGGCAGTTATTTTTTCCATACGCCCGCTGGTGATAAACCTCATGAATTTTTCGGCCCAGGCAAATGAATACCTTACCTTTTTGCTGGTGTGCATGAGCGTGTATGTAGTTGCCCAGGCCTACAACGCCACCATGGTGGTGGGAATATTCCGGGGCGGCGGCGACACAAGGTTCGGCCTTTTTGTGGATGTTTCCACCATGTGGGGCGGCAGCATTTTGTGGGCGGCGCTGGCGGCCTTTGTGTTCCGCCTTCCGGTAAAGTGGGTGCTGGCCATTATTCTGCTGGACGAATTCCTTAAAATACCCCTCACCACCCTGCGCTACAAAAGCAGGCGCTGGCTGCGCAATGTTACCCGGTAAGGCCGGTGGCAATGGGCGCCAAAATATGCTATTATTTGTAAGGGCCGCGGCGCAAAAAGGCGGCGGGGCCCCCTGTGCGGCGGTACGCCGCCCCTGAAAGCCCCAATAACCGGGAGGGTTGTACATGCTTCGTACGTTTGTGTGGGTACTGTGGCTGTTTGGTTATTTTATTTTCCGGCTGCCCGCCTACTGGAAGGCGAAACGCCTGGGCAGGCAGGGCCGCCTGCAAGAGCAGAAAGAATTTGTAAACAACCTGGTGGGCACCTGGGCCAGAAACCTTTTGAAAAATGTGGGGGTAACCGTGGCGGTATACGGGCGGGAAAACCTGCCCCAAAAGGGTGAAACGGTTGTTTTTGTGGCCAACCACCAGAGCTATTTTGATATTTTGGTAACGCTGGCCTACCTGGACGAGCCCCATGCCCTGCTGGCCAAAGACAGCCTTGGCAAAATACCTTTTTTAAGCCAGTGGATGAGTTTGCTGGGCTGCGTGTATGTGGTGCGCGACGATGCCAAAGCGTCCATGCTGGCGCTGCGGCAGGCGGAGGAAACCCTGAACAGCGGCAACAGCATGATTGTTTTCCCCGAGGGCACCCGCTCCAAATCCAACAATATGGGGGAATTTAAGGCGGGCGCGGTGCGCATGGCCTACAAGGCGGGGGTAAATGTGGTGCCGGTGGCCATCGACGGAACCTACCGCGCCCTGGAGGGCAACGGCCTTAAACTGCGGCGCTGCCACGTGAATATGGAAATTCTGCCCGCGGTTTCTGCGGCAAACCTTACCCGCGAAGAGCAAAAGCAGCTGCCGCAAAAGCTGGAGGATATGGTGCGGCAGGCCAAAGACGCACTGTACGGCCAAAGGGAAGAAAAGTAACACAAGCAAACTGCGCCTCCAAAGCGGCCTGCAAAGGGCCGGTTTGGGGGCGCATTGGTTTTTTGACGTTTTTTTGCTATAATAGCTACCATAATTCACAGAAAAAGCAAAGCGCGGGCGCGCCCGGGGGCGGCCCCACAGGGCCGCTTACGGCAATTTCCGGGCGGGGAGGTTGCCGGCCCGGCGGCCGCGGCAGAGGAAAAAAATGAAACCAAAAACCGCAATAAAAAGAATAACCGCCCTTTTGGCGGCCGCTTTACTGCTGCTGCAAACCGCCTGCGCGGGGGCCGGCAGCCTACCCGAAAGCGGCAGCGCGGCGGCCAGCCAGCCCCAAAGCCAGCCGTCGTCCTCTGCTGCCGAGGCAGCGCAGCCCGCCGCCGAACAGGGCACGGGGCCGCAGGAGGGGCTGTATACCCCCGATTTTGACATTCAGGCAGAGGCCGTATACCTTGTAAACGAAGATTCCGGCGTGGTGGTATACGCCAAAAATGCCGATGCGCCCATGGTTTCGGCCAGCCTTGTGAAAATGATGACCAGCCTGCTTGCCGTGGAAAATGTGCAGGATTTGGACGGCGAAACGGTTACCGCGCAAACCTGGGTGTTCAACGAGCTGTACGGCAAAAATGCCTCCAATGCCGATATTTGGAATGGGGAAACCCTTACGGTGCGCGAACTGTTGTATGCCATGCTGCTGCCCAGTGCCAACGAGGCGGCGCTGATGCTGGCAAACTATGTTTCGGGCGGGTATATGGAAAATTTTTTATACCTTATGAACTATAAAGCCGCAGAGCTTGGCTGTACCGGCACTTATTTTGCCGACCCCAACGGCCTTTCGGAAGAAAATGTAACCACCGCCCACGACATGTACCTTATTGTGAAAGCCTTTATGGAAAACCCAACCCTTGCCGAAATTGCCGCAACCTCCTCGTATGAAATGGCGGTCCACAACCATTCGGCCCCCTACTACATTTCCACCACCAACCGGCTGCTGGTGGCAAGCGACGCTTACAGCAAAAAATTTCCCTCTATTGCGGGGGCGGTGCTGGGGGGCAAAACCGGCAGCCTTGGCGAGTGGCAGAACTTTACCTCTAAGGCGGTGCAAGACGATGTTACCTATTATTGCGTGGTGCTGCACAGCCCCAATGGGGCCGACGCCCTTGCGGCGGAAAACCAAAGCACCCTTTACCGCCCCGCCCTGTACGAAACCGGCAACCTGTACACCTGGGCTTTTTCCAATTTTGCGGTGGGCTCTGCCCTCAACACCGAAAAGCCCATTACCGAGGTAACGGTAAAGTATTCCACCGCGCAGGACAGCGTAAAGCTTTTGCCGGTGTCCGATTTGAAAACCCTGCTGCCAAAAACCGGCGATGCCCAGCTGGAGCTGGTTTTCAACGTGCCGGAATTTGTGGCGGCCCCGGTGCAGCAGGGGCAGCAGGTTGGCAGTGTAACCGTAAACCTGCAGGGCAAAACCCTTGGCACCGTGCAGCTTGTGGCGCAGCAAAGCGTAACACGCAACACCTTTAAATATGTGCTGCAAAAAATAGGCGAGGTGCTGAACACGGCGGTGTTCAAGCTGGGGCTGCTGCTGGTGGTGCTGCTTGCGGTGGGGTATGCCGCCCTTGTGTGGCGGGCAACCCAAAAGCACCAGCGCGGCAAAAGGCAGGGCGGCCCGCCCGCGCCGCCGCCCCGGGCGGAACCCCCCCATGTTTATAAAAAACCGCCTGCCGGCAGCGAGCCCGGCAAGCGCAAAACATAGCCCACGTTGGCCCGCAAACAAAAACAGGCAGCCCGCCTGCCGGAAAAGAGAAACCCTATGAAAGGCGCACCCTACACGCGCAACCTTACCCTGCTGATGGATTTTTACGAGCTGACCATGGCGGCCGGTTATTTTGAAGACGGCTACAAAGACCAAATAGCGGTGTTCGATATGTTTTACCGCCAAAACCCCGATGGCGGCGGTTTTGCCATAGCCGCCGGGCTGCAGCAGTTTATTGAAGCGGTGGAAAATTTTTCCTTTAGCCCCGAGGACATTCAGTACCTGCGGGAAAAAGAGGTTTTTTCGGAAGAGTTTTTGGCCTATTTGCTGCACTTTGAATTCCACTGCAACATTTGGGCGGTGGAGGAGGGAACCCCCATTTTCCCCAGCGAGCACATGGTTACCGTAGAGGGCCCCTGCATAGAAACACAGCTGATTGAAACCCTGCTGCTGGTTACCTTCAACCACCAAAGCCTTATTTGCACCAAGGCCAACCGCGTTGTGCGCGCCTGCGAGGGGCGCCCGGTAATGGAGTTTGGCGCCCGCCGCGCCCAGGGGTACGACGCCGCCCTTTACGGGGCCCGCGCGGCCTACATTGGGGGGGTGGCCGCCACCAGCTGTGTTTTGGCCGACCGGGCCTTCGGCATTCCCGTTTCGGGCACCATGGCCCACAGCTGGGTGCAAATGTTCGATTCGGAATACGAGGCGTTTGAACGCTATGCCCGCCTCTACCCCGACAACTGCATGCTGCTGGTAGACACCTACAGCGTGCTGAAAAGCGGGGTGCCCAACGCCATTAAAGCGTTCAACAATGTGCTGAAGCCCCTGGGCTACCGGCCCACCGGCATCCGCATCGATTCGGGCGATATTTCCTACCTTTCCAAACGGGCCCGCAAAATGCTGGACGAGGCGGGCTATGCAGACTGTAAAATTTGCGCCTCCAATTCGCTGGACGAATACATTGTGCGGGATTTGTTTTTGCAGGGCGCCAAGGTAGATTTGTTCGGCATAGGCGAAAATTTAATTACCTCAAAGTCCGACCCGGTGTTTGGCGGGGTGTACAAAATGGCCGCGGTAAAGCACAATGGGCAGTACATTCCCAAAATTAAAATCAGCGAAACCGCCGCCAAAATAACCATTCCCCATTTGAAAAAGCTGTGGCGCATTTTCGACAACACCACCGGCAAGGCCATGGCAGATTATATAACCATGTACAACGAAGAGGTAAAGACAGAGGGGGGCATTACCCTGTTCGACCCCATTGAAACCTGGAAGCGGAGAACCTTTACGGGCTGCCGGGCAGAGCTGCTTTCGGTGCCGGTGTATGCGCAGGGCAAACTGGTGTACCAAATGCCCACCCTGCAGCAAATTCGCCGCCGCTGCGGCGAGCAGGTGGAAACCCTGTGGGACGAGGTTCGCCGGTTTGAAAACCCCCACCGCTATTATGTAGACCTTTCCCAAAACCTGTGGGACGAACGCCAGCGGCTATTGCAGCAGGCGGAGCATTAGGCGAAAAAAGTGCTTTGTTTCTTAGCTCAAAGGCCGTTTGCTGAAAACAGTGGTATACAATGCCGCGCCGTTTATACGGCGCGGCATTTCACATATATTGAAAAAATATACAAAAAATAAAATAAAATTACAAAAAAGAATATGCCGAAAAAGGAGGCCGGACAAAACAACGCAAAAGAAAAAAACAGTCCTATGGTGTTTTTCCAAAATGTTTTTTGCGGCACAGCACAAAAAAAGAGAATTTTACTTTACCCATAAAA
>JBKEBR010000111.1:0-4578 GCA_047973285.1 Oscillospiraceae bacterium
ATTTCCCACAAATGCCTGTCTATATACAAAAAACCTGCGGCACGTATTAAAAGGCACTCCGTGGGAATATAGCGGGATTAAGGAATTCGCGCAAAATTCCAAAACCATGTTTTTTGTAGAGGATTATCTAAAACAATACGAAAAGCACCCCTGTATTGAGTACCTGGCAAAAATAGGCCTCACGCAAATAATAGAAGACCACCTGCCCGGATATTATTACAGCACAATGGGTAATTTTAACAAAACGAACCCTTATTATTACGGGGCAGGCCTTATAAACCTGGACGGTGTAAGCCTCAAAGAAGTTTTGCCGCAGACAAATAAGCAGGATATCCCATTGTTGATAAGGGCAAACGCCAGCGCCGAAATAGTGCGAGTTGTAGCAAAAGAGCGCAAAAAAGGCAAGACGTGCGAAATAAAAGACTTACAAAAAATGATGGAGCTGTGCCGCAATGATGAAAGTATCCGCAAAGCGGGGCAAGCACTCAAATATTGCTCACTATCCAAAACAGTGAAATATTTGCAAACGCTCAAAAGCCCCGAAGAAAAAGTTGTAACGCAATGGAAAATTGGTGACTGGATTGACTACCTGCGGATGGCAGAAACCGCAAGATGGGATATGCAAGACAATCGCACACTATATCCGGCGGATTTAAAAGCGGCACACGACTTGGCGGAAGAACAGTGCGAAGTAGAAAAAAACAGCATGTATGACGGCACGATAAAAGAACTTGCTTGCGAATACAAAAAACAATTTTCTTTTGCAAAAAACGGGCTGACGATTGTTGTGCCAGAAAGCGGAGAAGAAATTGTGCGAGAGGGCAAAAAGCAGAAACATTGTGTATGGCGGTATGTAGCAAGTGTAGCGGACGAAAAAAGCATTATATTGTTTATCCGCAAAGAAGCGGAACCCGATAAACCATATTACACGCTGGAAATAAATCCCCGCAAAAAAATTGAACAATGCCGAGGTTATTGTAATGCAGGGCAGACACCAGAAATAGAAAAGTTTTTAAAAGCCTTTGAAATTGCACGTTTGCACAAAAAGCCAACGGAAAAAGCCGTATAAAAATTAAGGAGTTAAAAAATGGAAAACACAATTGTTGTAGATAACAAGCAAAAAGCTGTGGAACTGCACTACAAGGTAATGGCGGCCGGAGCTGCCGCAGCGTCCGCACTGGTAGATTTTTGCCGCCAACTTAAAGAAATGCGCGATACCCAACTTTACAAAGAATTGGGCCATGAAACCTTTGACGAATATGCAGAAGCGGAAGTCGGTATTAAGAGCCGGCAGGCTTACAACTACATTGCCACGCTGGAACGCCTAGGGCCAAAACTGATTGAGGAAAACGCCAGTGCCGGCATTACCAAACTGCGAATACTATCCGAGGTGCCGGCGGTGTCGCGGGAAGAATTTTTAGAGGGCACCGACATAGATGGGCTGACCGTTGAGCAGCTTAAAGAGCATGTCAATCAATTAATAGGAGAAAAAGAGCAGCTGATGTTCCAGCTCGAAAGCTCCCCTGCCCCGGACGACCAGCAAGGAGACACCGCGGGGGTCACAGAAATGGAAGAACGCCTGGTGGAGCAAGCAGAAAAAATAAAGGATTTGGAAGCGGGACAAGCCGCGGCAAAAAAAGAAACCAAAGCGGCTGTAGATGCCGCAAAAAAAGAGGCAAAAGAAACCGCCGAAAAAGCCGCAGAAAAGAAAATTGCGGCGGCAAAAGAAACCGCACGCAAAGAAGCACAAGCAGAAGCGGACAAAGCAGCCGCGACCGACAAGGCCCGCCTGCAAGCCGAAAAGGAGGCCGCCGAACGCCGCGCAGAAGATTTTGAAAAAAAACTAGGACTTGCGGCAAGCACCGAGAGCACCGCATTTGCCCTGTACTTTGAGCAACTTAACGATACTTTTAACAAGATGGTGGAGCAAACTGAAAAGCTAACGGAAAAAGGCGACACCGAGGGCGCCGCCAAACTCAAAAACGCATTGCGCAAGGCAATGGCAGCTTTGGCAGAAACCATTGCGGAATAAAGCGGGTTTTGCATTTGAGTGCAAAGGAAATGAGGGAAATATGATTATAAAAAGAGCATGGACAAAATACGATTTTGGACACAGAAAAGAGTACACAATGTACTTGCTGTTTGGTTTTATCCCCCTGTACATACGCATAGAGCGCATATGAGCCCAAAACCGATAGGCGCCCCGGATGGCTTATCTTGTTATTACCCCGGCGGGCGTGGGGTGTGCCCATACAGCCACCCCATAAAACTAGCAGACGGTTTTTATATTATCCGAAAATTGACCGTGACAGAGTGCGAACGCCTGCAAACCCTGCCGGACGGCTATACATCAAACGCGGGAGTAAGCAATACGCAATGCTATAAGGGGCTGGGCAACGGCTGGACAGCCGAAGTTATTATACACATACTGCGCCACGGCCTGCGCCGCGTACCACGAGATACCCCAATTTTGGCATTGTCCATGTATGACGGTATCGGCACAGGGCGGTATTGCCTTGACAAGCTGGGTTTTACCAACAACACCTACAAGGCCTACGAGATAGACAAATATGCTATGCAGATTGCAAGCCACAATTACCCGGATATTATACAGTGCGGTGATGCATTTAAGCTGCGCGCAGACGGATGGGACGGAACAATAAAAACAAAAGGGAAACAGTCAATCCCTTTTGAACAGCTAAGGATAGAGGGGGCGTAGCAGTGCAAAAAACAAAACCTGTCCTAAAATACCCCGGAGCAAAACAAGGTATTATCGATTGGATAATATCACACTTCCAGCCGCACCGGGTATACGTAGAGCCCTACATGGGCAGCGCGGCTGTTTTGCTTAACAAAGGCCACGCACCAATCGAAACGGTAAACGATATTAACGACGATGTTGTAAACCTGTTTCGCACCATCCGCAAAAACCCCGAAGAATTGGCAAAAGCGGTGTACAGTACACCGTATGCCCGCGCCGAATATAACGCAGATTTTGCCACGGGTGCGGAAACCGACATAGAGCGCGCACGCATATTTTTGGTAAAAAGCTGGCAAAGCCACGGGCACCGGCAATTGCATTATAACGCGGGCTGGAAGCGGGACATATCCCGCGAAGCTGCTTACGCCGCCCGATACTGGGCAGACCTGCCAGGCAGGATATGCGATACGGCCGAACGCCTGCGCGGGGTACAAATAGAGAGCATCGACGCGCTGGAACTGATAAAAGCATACAACGCTAAAGACGTACTTATTTACGCCGACCCGCCTTACCTGCTATCTACCCGCAGCCCGAAAAAACATTATCGCCACGAAATGACAGACGCCGACCACGGCGCGTTGTTACAGGTATTGCGCCAACACAAAGGGTTTGTGGTATTAAGTGGCTATGATAACAATTTGTACAATAACTGCCTGCAGGACTGGCACACCGACACCATATCCACCCACGCAAGCAATGCGCAACCCCGCACAGAAAAAATATGGATGAATTTTGAACAACAACTGCAATTTACATAAAAGGAGAATAACAGAATGAAAACCGGAAAAATAGGATTTTTTTTGAATTTTACTTTTTAATGCCGATAAAACGGCAAGCAGCAAAGATTAAAAAGGCCCTGCAAAAAATCAAAGAAAAATATAGCGGGAAATGGTATTGCGAGGATTGCGGGGAGCATGGCCGCCGCGTCGTGCGCTACTCGCTATACGGCGAACTTAGCTATTGCCGACAAGGATTGTTAGAGGCGGCGAAAATGTGCGCAAATCCAGAAAACGCTCCGGCCTACCCGATAAGAGTACGAGACATAACCGCATATGCAGGCAACCAACGGATTAAGATAGACGCCCAACTGGCTGAACAGCTGGGCGAAATAGCAAAACAGGTTTTTGCGGAAAGGGAACAGAAAAAATGAAGAAGAACCCTTACAAAATCCCGCTGCCTACCGAAAGCGCAGAGCAGCAGCAACTTTTTGAATGGGCGCGCCTGCAAAGCGGGGCCTGCCCCGGCCTTGCATACATGTACCACGTGCCAAACGGCGGCTTGCGCAACAAGGCCGTTGCCGCAAAACTAAAAGCCGAGGGTGTCAAGCCGGGTGTGCCGGATGTTTGCTTGCCGGTGCCTCGCGACGGGTACCACGGGCTGTATTTTGAAATGAAACGCCACGGAGAAAAAACAAGCAGCATGCAAGAACAATGGTTGTGCTTTTTGTCCATGCAGGGCTATAAAACAGCAACGTGCCACGGGTGCGAAGAGGCGATACTGCTCGTATGCGAATACATGGGGCTGCGCCCCCCGATAATGAAAGGGTGAACAAAATGTACATCGAACCTGAGCCCTTCCCGAAAAAGTAGACAGCAAACTCAACAAGCAACGAGATAAAAATTACGGGCGAATTCGTTTGGAGAAATCCAGCCAATAGCAGAGTGCGGACGGAAAGAATTGTAATAGGCCTCAATGTACTCAAAAATGGAAAGTTGGGCCTGGCGTCTGGAAATGTAATGGGTAAGGTGAACCAATTCACATTTAAGGCAGGAGAAGAAGTTTTCCGCAACAGCGTTGTCATATGGGTCACCCTTGCG
>JBKEBR010000112.1:0-5005 GCA_047973285.1 Oscillospiraceae bacterium
ATAATAAGGGGCAAAATCATAATGGTAAGGGTAAACGCGCCCGCCAGCAGCGAAAACCGCCATTGCAGCGCCGTAACAAAAAACAGGTAACCAAACAAGCCGTACACAATGGAGGGAATGCCCGAAAGGGTTTCGGCCGTGGCCCGTACAACGGCAACCAGCCTGCTGCCGCGCTTTGCGTATTCCACAAGGTAAATGGCCGAGCCGATGCCAATGGGCACCGCGATGAACAGCGACAGAAAGGTCATAACAAGGGTATTGATAAGCGCCGGGAAAAGGGAAACATTGTTGGAGGTGTAGGTAAAGGCAAACAGGCTGGGCGTTAAATGGGGAATTCCCATAATGAGAATATAGCCAACAAGGGAAACCAGAAGACCCACCGTAATTGCGGCGCTAAGCCAAACCAGCAGCTTTAATATAAAAGACAGCGGGTAGCGGCGGGCCGTGCCCAAGGTTTTTGAAATGCGTTGTCCCAAGGTTTTTTTCATGCGGTTTTACTCCCCTTTTTCAATACCGACACCAGCAGGTTTATCAGAAGAATAAAAACAAACAGAACAACACCAGTTGCAATAAGCGCTTCCCGGTGAAGGTCGGCCGCGTAGCCCATTTCTATTACAATGTTGGCGGTAAGGGTGCGAACGCCCTTGAAAAGGCCGTTGGGTATGCGCGCCTGGTTGCCCGCCACCATAATAACCGCCATGGTTTCGCCAATGGCGCGGCCAATGCCCAGAACAATGCTGGCCACTATACCGGATTTTGCGGCGGGAACCATTACAAAAAACACACCGCGCTCATGGGTGGCCCCAAGGGCCAGGGCGCCTTCGTAATAATATTCCGGCACGGCACGTATGGCCGATTCGCTTACGGTTATAATGGTTGGCAGTATCATAATGCCAAGCAGCAACGATGCCGTAAAAAGGCTGCTGCCGTTGCCTGAAAACAATTCGCGCACCATGGGCACCAGCACGATCATTCCAAAAAAACCGTATACAACCGAGGGAATGCCCGCCATAAGCTCTACCATGGGTTTTAATATTCTGTGCAGCTTCGGCGGGCAAAACCGGGCCAAAAAAACAGCCATGAGCACCCCTATGGGCACCCCAAACAAAATGGCACCGCCGGTTACATACACGCTTCCCAATATCATGGGAAGGATGCCGTATAAATCGTTAGACGGTTTCCATTGCTTGCCCAGAAGAAAATTGAAAACGCCAATTTCCCCTATGGCGGGAATACCATTTGCAAACAGGAAAAAGCATATCAGCACAATTGCCAAAATGCTTACACAGGCAAATAAAATGAACACCCATTTCATAAAGCCTTCTTTGAATTTTTGCATACACACTCTCCCATGTGGCCGAGGCCGCATTATCAAAACCTTTTATACCACACAAATTCATTTTTCTCATTATATAAAACAGCCGGGCTGTGGCCCAAAGCCACAACCCTGCTGCATGTTTTGGTATTGGTTAAGCAAGTTCTGCCCATGTCAGGGTTTCGCCAACATAAACCGATTTAACTTGTTCGCTGGTAAGGCCGGTGGTGGGGTTTTCGCTGTTCACGATTACCGCAATACCGTCGAGGGCAATAACCTGGGGCACAAGGCCGGCTTCTGTTTCGCTGTCCTTCAGTTCACGGGAGGCCATGCCGATGTCGCAGATGCCTTCAATGGCGGAGGTCATGCCGGTGGTGGAGTCGCTCTGCTGTACTTCAATGGTGGCATTGGTGTTAATGGCAAGGTAGGCTTCCTTCAGCTTTTCCATAACCGGTGTTACAGAGGAGGAACCCGCAACCACAATTTTGCCGGCCGGTTTGGTGCCCGCATAGGCAGCGGCGTCGGAGGCGGCAATGTAGCCGCTGTCTTCTACAACCTTCTGGCCGTCGGCGCTCAGAATGAAGTCGATGAAGTCCTGGGTTACTTCGCTTACGGTTGCGCTGGTAACAATGTTGAAGGGGCGGGAAATTTTGTAGCTGCCGTCTACAATGGTTTCTACGCTGGGGGCAACGCCGTCAATTTCCAAAGCCTTTACGGTGTCGTTCAAGGAACCAAGGGAAATGTAGCCAATGGCGTAGGTATCGCTGGCAACGTTGGTCATTACAATCGAGGTGCTGTTGTAAATGCTGGCTTCATCGGTGGTTTTGTCTACCTTGTTGCCGTCGGCGTCTTTTTCTTCAATGCCGAACAGTTCAATGAAAGCGCCGCGGGTACCGCTGCCGTCTTCGCGGGAAAGAACGCTGATGTCGGTTGCGCTGTCAAAAGTGGCCGCGGGGGCCTGGCTTGCCGCAGCTTCGGAAGAAGCGGCTGCCGCAGAGCTGGAGCTGGCAGTTTCGCTGCCGCATGCAGCCAGCATGGAACCGAGCAGCAGAACAGATAAAAGAACGCCTGCAATTTTTTTCATGTTTGTTGACCTCCATAAGTCGTGTTTATTGTTTGGATTTTTGCTTGTCGCAAGGCTATTATAAAAATTCAATGTTAAATCTGAAATCTGTGTAATGTTAAATCCATGTAAAATAGAAAACACTGCCGCTTCTTTTCTTTACAAAGCAACCGCAGCCTGCCCGCGCCCACCGGGCCGCCCGTTTTGCATTTGCCGCCGCCACTGCGCCGCCAACTGTTTGCCCGCCCGCTTTTTTGTTGGCCCGCCGCAAAAATACCCGGCCGCAGCATTTTATGGGGCGGGCCAACGGCTGCATGCAAAGGGCGGCAAAGGCATACCCTGCCAGCGCGCATTGAAAACGGGGCTATTTTACAAAAAACACCCCCGCCCAAAAGGCAGAGGTGTAAAAAATAATTTACTTTTTAAAGACAGGCGCACTGTGTTATTACAGAACCTGCCGCCCCATGGCATATTTGGCGGCAACATTCCCCTCGCCCAAAAGGTACACGGCCCGCTCCAGCCGCTGCGGGGGGGTAAGCTCGTAGGGGCAGGGCAAAACGGCATCGTCCAGCACCACGGCATCAAACTCGTACCCCGGCTCGAAAGAGCCCACCTTGCCAAAAAAGGCGCCGCCCCCCTTGGTGCCAAGGTAAAAGGCCTCGGAAACCGTGAGCGGGGCAAGGGTATCGTCCACAAGGCGCCAGCGCAGCTTGGAAACCTGAATGGCATCGGCCATGGCGCGGAAAACAGAAAGCGAAAAGCCCCCCGCAACATCGGTGCCAAGGCCCGCCCGCATACCCTCTTGCAAATAGGTGCGCATGGGCGCAATGCCAGAGGCAAGGTTTGTGTTGGAGTTGGGGCAATGGGCCACGTATACGCCGTTTTTCTTCAGCAGCTCCAGCTCACGCCCCTGCGGGTGCACGCAGTGGGCCATAATGGTGGGGCAGCCTTGCCCACCCAGCAAAGAAAATTTTTCATACGCTTCGGCGTAGCAGCTGGTGCCCGGGCAAAGCTCTTTCACCCACTCTATCTCCGAAAGGTTTTCCGAAAGGTGAGACTGCACCGGCAGCCCGGTTTCCTTTTGCAGCCCGGCCAGCCCCTGCATCAATTCATTGGTGCAGCTGGGAATAAAACGCGGGGTAAGAATGGGCGATGTATGCCTGTAGCGCCCCTGGCACTCTTGTATCCATTCTCTTGTTTGCTGCACAACCTCGGCCGCGGCACCTTCGCACAAACCGGGCGGGCTGTTGCGGTTCATGTTCACCTTGCCAACCATGGTGGAAAGGCCGGTTTTTTCCAGCTGGTCCATCAGCAGCAGGGTGGCCGGCACATGCAGGGTGGCAAATATACAGGCGCGGGTGGTGGCGCTTTTCAGCAGGGCGCCCGTAAACATTTCGTACGCTTTTTGCGCGTAGGCAAGGTCGGCGTACTTTGCCTCTTCGGGAAAGGTATTCTGGTTCAGCCATTCCAGCAATTCCAAATCCATTCCAAGGCCCCTGAACGCATACTGGGGGGCATGTACATGCAAATCTACCAGGCCGGGAATAATAAGCTTGCCGGTAAAATCCTGCACCTGCATACCCGCGAACCTTTCGGGAAGCTGTTCAAAAACACCCGTTACGGCATTATTTTCGCACACAACATACCCGTTGGGCACACAGGCAATTTTTTGAGGGGTTTCACTGTAAAGAATATGGCCCTTGAGTGCAAATGCTTTGGAATGGTTCATTTGGCAACCTCCTTGCGGTATGTATTTCGGCAGGGGCAGGCCTTTTCAAGGCTGCGAGGGCTTTTGCCCGCTTAAAAACGCAAAACCCTGCTTTGTTAAAATTTGCGGCGGAACATGGTGAAATTGAAAAAATTTGTGTAATACCCGTAGGTTTGTATAATGGGGCGGCTGAACTTGTAATACCCCACCTCATCAATGTGAATAAGCGCTTCCCCTTCGGCCAGCTGCAATTCCTCTTTTAAAAAGGGCGTGGCCTGCACCGCTTCTAAATTTGCCATATCGGTGTCCACCACAATACCGCATTTTTCCTCCAAAATATCGAACACCGGCAGCTCCCAGGAAAAATTTTGATACTCTTTTCCGCTGAAAAGGCTTTTGGGCAGATGGTCTATTGAATAGATTACCGGCTTGCCGCTGGCCAGAATTCGCTTTTCACACACAATAAGCGGGGTTCCCACCGCCAGCTCCAGCCGTTTTGCCAGCCCCTCATCGGCCGGGGTTTCGTACAGGCGCAAATGGTCGGCCCCGGGCTTACAGCCCGCACCCAAAATAAGCTGGTTGTATTCATATTTTAAATCCAGCCTGTTTTGCAGGTTTACAATTTCGCGGTGAACGATGGTGCCAACCCCGCGGCCGCGCTCAATAAACCCTTCGCGCTCGAGGTTGGAGAGCACATCCCTGATTACCGAGCGGCTCACCCCGTACCGCTCGGCAAGCTCCAGCTCGGAGGGCAAGCGGCTGCTGCCGCTAAAAACCCCTGCGCGCAGTTCCTGCAATATGCGGGCGGTAAGCTTGGTTGATATTGTGTTGCCCCCCATATTGGGCAGCTCGTACGTATGCATTGTTTTTTTGTCCCTTCAAGCGGCGCCAAACCGCGGCGCTTTTGTTTTTTTACGCA